>JADFZT010000116.1 GCA_015232395.1 Magnetococcales bacterium
GATCGCTCTGGGAGAGAAATTGGTAGTGAATCAGCGCCACCGCCGAGATGCCCAGAAAGGCACCGATCCACGACCAGAATCCTCAGGATCAGGATAACCACGGGCACTACTGTGTCCCCATCCTTTCCCAGGGCCGGGTGTTGGGGGTGCTCAATCTTTATCTCACCGCCGGCCACCAAAGAAACGATGCCGAAGAGGATTTTTTACTCTCCATCAGCAACACCCTGGCTGGAATCATTGAAAAAGAGCAGATGGAAGAGACCCTGAAGCAGGCCAAAGAGAGTGCTGAAGTGGCCAACCGGGCCAAAAGCGCCTTTCTGGCGGCCATGAGCCACGATATCCGCACCCCTATGAACGCCATTATCGGCATGGGTGAACTTTTGGCGGAAAGCACCCTGGATCCCGACCAGGAGCAATGGCTCACCGTCTCCAACCGGGCCGGGGAACAACTCCTCACCCTCATCAACGATATTCTGGATCTTTCCAAAATCGAGGCAGGGCAGCTGGAGCTTGAGTCACTCTCCTTTGATTTACCCGAATTGATCCTGCAAACCATGGAAATCGTCTCGATCCAGGCCCAGGATAAAGGGATACGACTCATTCATCAGCTGGATGCGTCACTCCCCCAAAAGGTGGATGGCGACCCCCAACGTCTGCGCCAGATTTTCCTCAACCTCCTCAGTAATGCCCTCAAGTTTACCGATCAAGGGGAAGTGACCGTCACCGCCAAAGCCGATACTGAAGGCCTCTATTCTTTTTCGGTGACCGATACCGGCATCGGGATTCCGGCCGATCGGCTGGAAGCCATTTTTTCAGCATTTGTACAAGCAAGCGCAGACACCACCCGCAAGTTTGGCGGTACAGGTCTGGGGCTTGCCATCTGCCGCCAGTTGGTTGAACGCATGGGTGGCCACATCCAGGTGGAAAGCACGGTCGGCCAAGGCAGCCGATTTTTCTTTACCCTGGCCTTCCCCCCTTCCGGCTACGCCCTTGGGAAAGATAAAATCGATCCCCAACCACTCCCCTTACCCCAGACGGAAACCACCTCAGGACTCAATATTCTCCTGGCCGACGACTCTGATGACAACTGCACCCTCATCAAAGCCTTTCTCAGCAAGGAGCCCCACCACATCACTCGGGCAGCCAATGGCGCCGAAGCGGTGGATCGCTTCCGCTCCGGTCGCTTTGATCTGGTTTTGATGGATTTGCAGATGCCGGTTCTGGATGGTTTGGAGGCGACCCACCAAATCCGCCGATGGGAGGCCAAAAACAGTCGTCCCCCCACCTTCATCGCTGCTCTGACCGCCTTTGCCATGAAGGAAAACGCCCAACAGGCCATAGCAGCCGGATGTAACTGCCATCTTTCCAAACCCATCAAAAAAGCCCGACTTCTGGATTTTCTGAATCGCCTCCCCGATATGGATGGTCAAGCCTACGGTCCCTGTTAGCCCTCATGGAGCAGACTCTCAGGACAAACTTTCACTCACCGGCAGCCTGATTTTTCAGGAAGGACGCTTCAGAAAAGCCTGGTATTGGTCATACGGAAGGTGCTGGAATCAACATCAAAGAGATACAGCAAGGGAGGGGCAGGCGGGCCAAGTCAAACGGGGAAGAAGAGAGAGACTCCCTTGGCGGAAAGATACCCACCCACGCTGGGGGGAAAAAGTGGGGCTTCCTAATCCATCCGGCTGAACACCTTCCCAATCAAGAAGGCATCCAACCATCAGCGAGTGAGTGATCAATCCGTACTGGGTGGTTCGACAACATCCAGTTGTTCATCCAGTATATCGAGTACGGCTGGTTGTTCATCCGGTATATCGACCACGGCTGGTTGGGCAGCGGTTGGTTCAACAGACTGGTTGGCTGCTGCATCCTCCTCAGGGGTGGTTTCCTGATCGTTGGCTGGGGGCTTGGTATCGACTGATCCGCCACCATCGACACCTGGCAGCAAGGTCTCCTCTGCCATCAAATCCTTGGCCTCGGCATCCGTTGCTTCAACCACCGGCTCTTTCACCGGAGTCTCCGGCAGTTCCAACGCAAGCTCCCTCAAGTCAATCGCCTCCTCAGCGATCTCCCGCAAGGCGAGCACCGTGTTCTTGTCGTTATCCCTGGGCAACGTTGATTCCATCCCCTTGGTAAGCTGCCGAGCCCGCCGGGCCGCCAAAATTACCAGATCGAATCGGTTGGACACCTTCAGCAGACAATCCTCGACCGTTACACGCGCCATGTAGCCATCTCCCTTTCGATCATACCAAAAACACTGAACCTAAAGCTCTCTAGCACACCTGTTTTCCAATAATTGGGTCTTTCAAATCAACCCTCAAGCATACCGACCATTTCATACCCACCGGATATTCCACACATCCAAACCATTGCGATACTCTAATCACTCTCAATTCCAAAAGAGGTCAACAACGCCTTGGCTTTGATCCCGATACGCTCCCGGCGCAACCGCTCCGCCAAAACGATGTGAATCAAATTTTCCTGGGCTCGGGGAAGATCGTCGTTGACCAAAAAATAGTCATATTCCCGCCAGTGGGACATTTCAGCCCCGGCTTTGCTCATGCGACGCTCTATCACATCCGGTGCATCATGCCCTCGTCCTTCCAGACGTTGATGCAGCTCTTCCCGGGAGGGTGGGACAATAAAAACCGAGACCACATCCTCCTTTGGCAAACTCAGGCGTACCTGTCTCGCCCCCTGCCAATCGATGTCCAGCAAAACATCTTTCCCAGCTGCCAGATTTTTTTCCACTACCTGCCGGGAAGTGCCGTAATAGTTGCCAAACACCTCGGCCCATTCCAAAAAGGCCTTTTCCTCAATGCGGTTTTGAAAGGTTTCGCTATCGACAAAACAATAGGCTTCCCCATCACGCTCCTGCCCCCGGGGGGCGCGGGTAGTGGTGGAGACCGAGGGACACACCTTATCCAAGTGCTCCAACAGATGCTGGGCCAGGGTGGATTTCCCGCCACCGGAGGGTGCGGAAAGAATCAGAACAAATCCCCGACGCTCTGCTTTTCCAGTCATATCAACCTCCCCGGCTGAAAGGGGCCGCTTTTTTACAGGCTGCCCCCTTCCCAATGGTTCAGGACATCAGACAGTCACTCCAGATTTTGCACCTGCTCCCGAATTTTTTCCACTTCACTTTTCAATTCCACCCCCAGACGTGACAACTCCCCATCCTGGGATTTGGAGCAGAGGGTATTGGCCTCCCGGTTCAACTCCTGGCAAAGAAAATCCAAGCGACGTCCAACCGCCTCTTTCTCTCCCAGCATGGAGCGTATTTCAGTCAAGTGAATGCCCAGTCGATCCACCTCTTCGGAAATTTCCATGCGGTTTAAAAAAAAGGCCACCTCCTGCAGGAGGCGATTTTCATCCACAGGCAGATCGGACATTTCCGCAACCCGCCCACGAAGCCGCTCTTCCATGCCTTTTTGGACCAGAGGCAGACGTTGGGCCACCTGTTGAAGCAACTCCTGGCACTGATCCAAAAAACCACCGATCAGCTCCACCAGCTCTTCCCCCTCCCCCTCCCGAACGACGCCCACCTTATGGGCGGCCTCTTCCAGGGTGAGAAGCACTTCCCGCTCCAGATAGCCCCACTCTATTTCATTCAGCTTGGGTAGGGGCGCCTCCCGAACCATTCCCGGCCAGGAAATCAATCGATCCAGGGTAAGGGTGTTCTGCTTGTGGTTTTTACCCGCTTCGGAGATGAGACGCTTTTCGATGCTCAAAAGAGCCTTGAGCATCCCTTCATCCAGGGTGAGGGCTCTTTTTTGCCCACCACAGGCAGAGATCGTCAGGGTGCACTCCAGACGGCCACGGAAGAAGAGGCTCTTTAGCCGTTTGGCAGCCAGAGATTCCATCTCCCCGAACGCCTCCGGGGTACGGATGGCAAGATCCAGGTAGCGATGATTCACCGACTTGATCTGCCAAGCGATTCGGCAATCGCCGAAAACACGCTCAGCCCTGGCAAAACCGGTCATGCTGCGGGGCATGGTAGAGACACCTGGAAGGGATGGGATTCGGGAAAGCACGAAAGGGGCGTATCCGTAAATACGCCCCTTTCAGCCAGTTCGAACGCCCTGACTTGAAGATCAAACTCAGGCGTTGTGGATGGCCTCGTATTTGGCCATCAGAACATCTTTGCTCTCTTCATGGTTGGGATCGGGCTCAATGCACTCCACCGGGCAGACTTCAACACATTGGGGCTCATCAAAAGCACCCATACACTCCGTGCACAGATCCGCATGAATATAATAAATATCCCGATCCACGTCGGAACCATCGGTGATCGCCTCATTGGGACATTCCGGCAGGCAGACATCGCAGTTGGTGCAATCTTCGGTGATAAACAAAGCCATGGGTTATCCTCCTATACGAAAACCTTGGAAAGCGAGGTTGGTCCAAAAGAAAGGTTTGTTAGCAGACTTGGTGCGGGAAGGCAAGAAAAACCGCCATTCCAAACACACCCCCTCGCAACGATGGAAGAGCTGAAGCCTCACCAATCCCGAAATTCCAGGTTTATGGCAAAGAGACTATCAAGCCTTCGGATATGCATGGGTTACGGAAAGATGGGCGCAAAGTCAAGGCCCGTGGATTCTTCCATACCCCACATGCAGTTCATATTTTGGATCGCTTGCCCGGCTGCACCCTTCACCAGATTGTCGATCGTGGCCAGTACCAGCAGCCAACCGGTGCGATCATCATAGGCCAATCCCAACTCACAGCGATTGGAACCCCGAACGTGATTGGTGGCTGGCATTACCCCGGCGTCCAGCACCTGGACAAACTCTTCGCCACGATAACGATCTCTATAAAAATCGACCCACCAGGAGAGTTTGCGGACTTTTGTGGGACGCACCAGGCAGGTAGAAAGGATGCCTCTGTTTTGTGGAATCAGATGGGGTGTAAATCGAATGCGCACCTTCCCGCCACCAGCGATCCCAAGCTCCTGTTCCATCTCAGGGATGTGACGGTGTCCCACCACCTTATACGGCTTGAACCCTTCGGCTACCTCGGCAAAAAGAGTCTCCTGGGCAGGAGAGCGCCCGGCACCACTGACGCCGGATTTGGAATCGATGACGATCCAATCCTCATCGATCAGATTTTTTCCCATAAGGGGCGTCAGTGCCAGCAAAACCGACGTGGGATAACAGCCTGGATTGGCGACCAAACGCGCCCCTGCGACCTGCTCCCGGTAAAGCTCAGGCAAACCATAGACCGCCTCGGAAAAAAGCTCAGGCGCTGGATGGGCAGCCCCATACCATTTTTCAAATACCTTGGCATCCTTCAGACGAAAGTCAGCGGAAAGATCGATCACCCGTCGCCCCTTCTCCAGCAGAGTCGGGACCACCTTCATGGAGGCCAGGTGGGGCAAGGCGCAAAAAACCAGGTCGCAGTCATCGACAACGGCCTCAGGATCCAAGGCCTGGCAGAGAGGGGTCTTTACACTACGCAGGTGGGGATGAACCTCTGATAGAGGCCTTCCGGCAAAACGTTCGCTTGTCACGTGGGTGATACGGGCTTTGGGGTGTGTCGCCAGAAGACGGATCAACTCCCCGCCGGTGTATCCTGTAGCGCCCAATACCCCGATGGCAATGGTCATGGCTTATAGATATAGAGTGAAAGAGAAAGGAGTCGCAAAAAAAAAGGGGAGACTTGACGCCTCCCCCCTTTTCTTTGCGTTGTGTCCAAAAAAATCAGCGTTTGGAGAACTGCGTGCTCTTACGCGCTTTATGGCGGCCATATTTTTTGCGTTCCACAACCCGGGAGTCACGTGTCATCATGCCGGCCTTTTTCAGGGCGGAACGATTTTCGGGATCGAATCCCACCAGGGCTTTGGAGATACCGTGCTTGATGGCACCCGCCTGGCCGGAATGTCCGCCGCCGATGACATTAACCCGGACATCGAAGCGATCACCGGACTGGGTGATGTCAAAGGGTTGCCGAATCGTCATGGTCAAAGCTGCGCGACCAAAATAGTCTTCAGCGCTTTTCTTGTTGACGGTAATTTTTCCGGTTCCGGGGAAGATCCAGACCCGGGCAACCGCTTCCTTGCGTTTTCCGGTTGCGTATTGGGCGTCCGCCAGTGACATGGGTTCTTCACTCCTCTTAAGGCCTTGCCCCCCCCGAACCATCCTCTTGGACAGACCGACCGATCCTCTTTAGTAAAGATCGGACACCGGGAAATGGGGCCGGAATCAGTTGTTCAGTTGCAGTGTCTCAGGCTTTTGCGCCTCATGGGGATGCTCTGCGCCATTGTATATTTTCAATTTACGGAACATGGCACGTCCCAATTTATTCTTGGGAAGCATTCCCCGAATGGCGTGCTCAACAACCCGCTGGGGAAAACGACCGGAGAGTTCTGCCTTGACTGTCTTGGTTTTGAGTCCGCCGGGAAAACCGGTGTGGTGGTGGTAGACCTTGTTTTCAACCTTGTTTCCGGTCAGACGCACTTTTTCGGCATTGATTACAATGATAAAGTCGCCGGTGTCCATATGGGGGGTGTAGATAGGCTTGTGCTTGCCTTTAAGGCGCCTGGCGGCTTCAGTGGCGAGGCGACCCAGAATGGCGTCCTCGGCATCAATCACGAACCATTTACGTGTGCCGGCAATATCATCCGGCTTGGCCATATAGGTTTTCACTGGCGAATACTCCCGACCCTTCCAAGGGGAAAAATAAGGAAGGGATAGTTTACAAAGGGGCTTCCTGGCAGTGACCTACTTTCCCACACCTTAAGGCGCAGTATCATCGGCGCAGGGGAGCTTAACTACCGAGTTCGGAATGGGATCGGGTGTTTCCTCCCCGCCATCGCCACCAGAAAGCCGTCTTGGCGATTGCGATCTTTAACAACTGAGTGGAATGGGCATACCAGTGTGCATCCGCAAGAACACTGATTGGGTTAGATAGTATGTATAAAAGCCAATGGACCAATTAGTACCGGTCAGCTTCACGTGTTGCCACGCTTCCACACCCGGCCTATCAACGTGGTGGTCTCCCACGGGTCTCATAGGGAAAACTCATCTCGAGGTGGGTTTCCCGCTTAGATGCCTTCAGCGGTTATCCCTTCCGTACGTAGCTACCCGGCGGTGCTCTTGGCAGAACAACCGGTACACCAGAGGTACGTCCACTTCGGTCCTCTCGTACTAGAAGCGGATCCTCTCAATTTTCCTGCGCCCACGGCAGATAGGGACCGAACTGTCTCACGACGTTCTGAACCCAGCTCGCGTACCGCTTTAATTGGCGAACAGCCAAACCCTTGGGACCTGCTTCAGCCCCAGGATGCGATGAGCCGACATCGAGGTGCCAAACCTCCCCGTCGATGTGAACTCTTGGGGGAGATCAGCCTGTTATCCCCGGAGTACCTTTTATCCGTTGAGCGACGACCCTTCCTCTCGGAATCGCCGGATCACTAAGGCCGACTTTCGTCCCTGCTCGACCTGTCGGTCTCGCAGTCAGGCTCGCTTATGCCTTTGCACTCTACGGTTGATGTCCGACCAACCTGAGCGAACCATAGCGCGCCTCCGTTACTCTTTGGGAGGCGACCGCCCCAGCCAAACTACCCACCATGCACTGTCCCGAACCCGGATAACGGGTCGAGGTTAGACACCAAAGCCAATCAGGGTGGTATTTCAAGGTTGACTCCACGAAGGCTGGCGCCTCCGCTTCAATGCCTCCCACCTATCCTACACAAACTGACTCTAGTGCCAATGCAAAGCTATAGTAAAGGTTCACGGGGTCTTTCCGTCTTGCCGCGGGTATGCCGCATCTTCACGGCAACTTCAATTTCGCTGAGTCCTGGGTGGAGACAGCGGGGAAATCGTTACGCCATTCGTGCAGGTCGGAACTTACCCGACAAGGAATTTCGCTACCTTAGGACCGTTATAGTTACGGCCGCCGTTTACCGGGGCTTCGATTCAGAGCTTGCACCCCTCCTCTTAACCTTCCGGCACCGGGCAGGCGTCAGACCCTATACTTCGTCTTCCGACTTCGCAGAGTCCTGTGTTTTTGGTAAACAGTCGCTCCCCCCATTTCACTGCAACCCCTTTCAGCTCCACGAGCAAGTCGCTTCACCTAATAGGGGCACCCCTTCTCCCGAAGTTACGGGGCCATTTTGCCGAGTTCCTTCACCCAGGTTCTCTCACTCGCCTTGGAATGCTCTTCCCACCCACCTGTGTTGGTTTGGGGTACGGTCATTCTCAACCTGATGCTTAGAGGATTTTCTTGGAAGCTTGGGATCAACCACTTCGTCTTCAAGAAGACTCGTCGTCACGCCTCAGCGTTATGGAGTCGCGGATTTACCAACAACTCCCGCCTAAACGCTTAACCCGGGACAACCACCGCCCGGTAGGTCTACCCTTCTCCGTCCCCCCTTCGCAGTTGAAAACGGTGCCGGAATATTGACCGGCTTCCCATCGGCTACGCTCTAAAAGCCTCGCCTTAGGGACCGACTAACCCTGCGCGGAATACCCTTGCGCAGGAAACCTTGGGTTTACGGCGAACAGGTTTCTCACCTGTTTCAGCGCTACTCATGTCAGCATTCTCACTTCTGATACCTCCACCGCTCCTCTCGGTACGGCTTCACAGGCTTACAGAACGCTCCCCTACCACGTATGAGTCCCGAAAGACTCACACATCCGCAGCTTCGGTACAGGTTTTTAGCCCCGTTATATTTTCGGCGCAGACCCACTCGACCAGTGAGCTATTACGCTTTCTTTAAAGGATGGCTGCTTCTAAGCCAACCTCCTGGCTGTCTGGGCATTTCCACTTCCTTTGCCACTTAAACCTGATTTGGGGACCTTAGCTGGCGATCTGGGCTGTTTCCCTTTCGACTACGGACCTTAGCACCCGCAGTCTGTCTCCTGTGCTCGCCTTGACGGTATTCGGAGTTTGGTTAGGTTTGGTAAGGCGGTAAGCCCCCCTAGCCCATCCAGTGCTCTACCCCCGTCAGACATACACAAGGCACTACCTAAATAGTTTTCGGGGAGAACCAGCTATCTCCGGGTTTGTTTAGCCTTTCACTCCTATCCACAAGTCATCCCCCCATTTTTCAACATAGGTGGGTTCGGGCCTCCAGTGCGTGTTACCGCACCTTCACCCTGCCCATGGATAGATCACCCGGTTTCGGGTCTGATCCACACAACTCGTCGCCCTGTTCAGACTCGCTTTCGCTACGCCTACACCTCTCGGCTTAAGCTATGCTGTGTAAATCAACTCGCTGACCCATTATACAAAAGGTACGCGGTCAGGCAGTACGAAACACCGCCCTCCCACTGCTTGTAAGCACACGGTTTCAGGATCTATTTCACTCCCCTTATCGGGGTCCTTTTCACCTTTCCCTCACGGTACTGGTTCACTATCGGTCGTCAAGGAGTATTTAGGCTTGGAAGGAGGTCCTCCCATCTTCAGACAGGGTTTCACGTGTCCCGTCCTACTCAATGCGCCCCCTGATCATGCACTTTCGCCTACCGGACTATCACCGTCTATGGTCGCCCTTTCCAGAGCTGTTCGACTAATACATGACCAGTTGATGACGCTGGCCTAATCCGCTTTCGCTCGCCGCTACTAACGGAATCTCGGTTGATTTCTTTTCCTACGGGTACTTAGATGTTTCAGTTCCCCGCGTTCGCTTCGCACACCTATGTATTCAGTGTACGATAACAGCCACATGGGCTGTTGGGTTTCCCCATTCGGATATCTCCGGATCAAAGTATGCTCGCAACTCCCCGAAGCTTTTCGCAGCGTGCCACGTCCTTCATCGCCTCTTGACGCCAAGGCATCCACCGTGTGCCCTTCTCGCGCTTTCATACATCACGTAATCTACATCACGTATCTCTACATCACGTATCTCTACGTGAACTACTATCAAAACACCAGTCCATGCCCTCACGGACACAAACCAGCATACCCATTCCAATCAATTGTCAAAGAACGCAAATAGCAAAGACAAAAAAAACAGACAATAAGATTCGAAAATCCCATCCCCTGCTGCTCTCGCCTTCGCTTTCGGATAATCATCGGTGTGGGCGCTGACCAAACATCCGGTCATCGACCGAGCTATATGAATACCCTTGCGGATACCCAAATGCTCCTTAGAAAGGAGGTGATCCAGCCACAGGTTCCCCTACGGCTACCTTGTTACGACTTCACCCCAGTCGCTGATC
>JADFZT010000117.1 GCA_015232395.1 Magnetococcales bacterium
TGGGGGGGAGGGGGGGGATTTCTCGGGGCCCGGAGGGTTTGTCCGAGGGGGTGGGGGGGGTGGGGGATCTGGTGGTGGCTGGCCAAACCGGCGAGCTGGTTCCCCCTGGAGATCCGGAAAGTCTGGCTGAGGGGATGCGGGGGTTTCTGATGGATTTGGCAAAGGGCAAACGGTTCGCTCAGGCGGGGAACAAGCGAGCCAGGGAGGCCTTTGATCTGATGGGGATGGTGGGGGCTTACGAAGCGCTCTTTGAGGCGGTTTTGGTTGAAAAAGGGGGGGGGTGTGGGAGAGTACCCCGCTGAAATCTCAATTGTTTCCCAGCGGATGGCTCGTGGGGAAAAGTCCGGAGAATTTCTTGGCCTTTTAGGAGACCTCTACCATCCCTTCTGCAACCTTTTTGACCCCGGATACGAATACGCGAAAGCTGTTGGAGCGGTTTTGTTCCAGGTCGAGATGGGGGCCGATGGCGCGGGAGCCCGCCATTTTTTGATATTTGTTGTCGGTGAGTCGTTTGAGTTCCTCTGCTGGTTTAACCAGGGTGTCGGGAGTGCGTAGATTTTTTTTGTTTTGGTGGTGGGAAAGTTTGTTTTCCGTTAATGCCAAACCATTTTCTACAGCCTTGAGATCCCCTAGATACCAACTTTCCAGTTCCCGACAGGCAATGCGGACCAGGGCATCGCTCTTGCCGGAATCAGTGCAGATTTTTGCCAACTTTCTCTTGATTTGTATGCAGGAGCCTCGATCCTGATCTTGTAGGATGATGAATCGGGCATTGGGTGTGAGCCAGTTTTTCAATCGATTGGGTAAGCGTTTTTCGAGATCCCGTTTTCCCCGGAAAACCACATAACGAGGGGTGATTTCCTCGGGCAATATCCGAGGTAGGAGCCCATCCAGCATTTCCCGGGCAGAGGGTTCTTCCAGAAAAAAGACCAGCTCCACCATCAGGGATCTACCCCTGGAAAAAGTTCTTCTGACCACAGATATCCCATTTTTTCCCCGTCATCATTCATGAAGGCTGCGATCTGTTTGTCTAGGCTCGCTCGATGAATTTGGGTGTAACCATTTTCCTTGGTGAGCCAAAACACCTCTTCAAGCTCGGCGGCATTCAATAGGTCGGGTGAGTGGGTTGAAATGAATACCTGTCCACCTCGGATGGCATATCCCCGAAACTCTTCAGCTAGTTCCAGCAGGAGCTTTGGGTAGAGTTGGTTTTCAGGTTCTTCTACACAGAGCAGGGAGTGTGGCTCGGGGTCGTGGAGCAGCACCAAATAAGCGAACATTTTAATGGTGCCATCCGAAACATAACGGGCTAGAAAGGGATCCTCAAAAGCGCCATCCTGAAATTTCAGCAGCACCCTTCCCTCTTCGGTGGTTTTGGAAGTGACCTGGGTAATGCCGGGCACGCGATCAGTCAATTTTTTTAGAATGGTTTTAAATGTCTCCAGATGATGTTCATGGAGATATTCAGTTACCAAAGAAAGATTTTCTCCCTCCCGGGAAAGATGTTCAGCATATCCCACTTCCTGTTCGGAGCGCGCCCGGTTGATGTGAAAGTCGGAAATGTGCCAGTTTTCGATCAGATCCCCCAAAGCACGTACGGCAGGGAACTCCTGGAACTGGGACAATCCTCTAACTGCAAGAATATCGGGGGATTTGAGGGATTGTTTCTTTCGTTCCAGTTGGGAAACATCTTCCACCTCCAGCAGCTCATTGGTTACCGCAAATCCTGATCCTTCCTTGAAATCCAGAAAATGCCAGGGTTGTCCATGGGAGCCCCGACGATATTTGAGAATTTCTCGCTTGACAACGGCTCGTTTATTCTCTTCGCCAATGGAAAGGTGATAAGTGACCAGAGGCTTGTTGGGAGCGACGCGAAATTGGAGTTCGATTTCGATGGGGCCGGTAGAATTTCGGCTGCGGACTTCCAATATGCCGCGACTGCCTCCCAGCTTTGTCAGAGCAGTGCGGACGTTGCTGTTCAGGGCTTCTTTTAAAAAACCGAATACTTGAAATAGGGTGGATTTTCCCGTGCCATTGGCTCCCACCAAAATGCAAAGAGGAGGGATATTCTCCATATTTACATCCTTGAAAGCACGAAAATTTTTCAGTCGTAGCGACTCAATACGCATGGTCCACCATCGTGGGTTTTGGGTGCGATCATCTCATCCAAGTGTCATTATTGGTGGCTGTGGGTTGGTTTGCAATCCCCAGGGGAATATTCTCCACGGTAGGGCTGTTGGACCGTTCCTTGCGTCCCATTTAAGATAAGAGCCTTCCCGGATTGGGGTGAAGCATTCCTTTTTGGGCCATTTGGGAAAACCTTCTGCCACAACGCGGTATGGGGTATTGGTTTTTTGAACTTTTTGGTGTTTTGGTGTATTCTTTGAAAATAGGGGAATTGCCGTCGGATGGATTAAAATGGGTGGCATAAACTGCCGGAAGCCTATGATGGTTCCTTTTTGGTAGCGGATGGCGTTCAACGTTTGCAGCGAAGGTGTTGGCGGATGTCAGAGGAATTTCCAAAGCCGGATCAAAAGCGTCCATCCCACGAGCCTTGCCAAACACCGGATCATCCGGATGGGGAAGAGGCCAAAGGGGGGGCTGATGGCGGGGCTGATGGCGGGGCTGATGGCGGAAGTGCTGCGGCAGCTGGTAACGCCGAAGCGATCCGTCGGGCCAGGCGTCGGCGTCTTTTGAAGGGGCTCGCTGCAGGTGTACCTGCGGTGGTGACCCTCGCCAACGGGCGACTGGTGGCAGCCTCCAGCTCCATGGGGCAGTGCGTGTTGGGTAATCCCGCTCCTTCGGCTTCCCGTGCCGATAACCTGCGCTGCCTCGATTATGCCTCCGCCCAAACCTACCCCTCTGCCGATCACTATCTGCGCTACCCTGAGACAGATACCAACGTTTTCAACAATGTCGATATAAGCGGTGATGCCGATACCTTCGACTGGTGCATCGTCTACACCTATGGCGATGGCAGCCCTGCGGAACAGGATGCCGGTGGCATAAATCTCTTTGGGGCAGCTGGCCAAAACGGTGACCCGGCCGCCGGTTATTACGCCATGACCAAATCGTGCTGGACCTCCTTCGGTATGAACTACTGATTGTTCCCCTCCGGGCCTACCCCGTGCGTGACAAACCTGCATCCACCACCGCTGGCATCTCTTCCCCCACCCAGCCCCTTTGGGCCGCTCCCCTCTACCATCACTTTCTCTGGGGCCGCTTGGACCAGGATCATCTGCTGATGAATCCCCTCTCCGGCAAAACCCACCTGTTGAACGAACTGGCAGCTGAAATACTCACCGAGTTGGGCCGGGGACCGGCAACGGTAAAGGGGTTGATTGAGCGGCTGGATCTGGCTGAGGAGGAAGTGGAGGCCTGGCCCCAGTTTTTGCGGGTTTTGGATGAATTGGATCGCTTCGGCCTGGTCACCCCCATGGATCCGTTATGAAGCTGGGGGAGCTGTCAGCCGCTGAAATCACCTCGCGTCTTAAAGGCTTGGGATTACGCTGGCAGCTGGGGCCTTTCACAGTCGAACTCAAAGGAGCCCCACCCAACCTGGCCGATCAGCTGCGGCTGATTTATGGGGAGCATCCGCTGTTCCGGGAACCCTGGCAGGAGGTGGCTGATTTTCATGTGCGACTGCTTCCCGGGCGGGGGGTGCGGCGTTGGCTGCGGCCCCAGGTTCATTTTTATATCGACGGCCCCTCTCCATTCGCCCCCTTTCCCCGGGATCACGCCTTGCCGTTGTTGGAGTGGGGGCTCAATTTTTGTATCGCCAGCCGGGCCAACCACTATCTCCTGCTCCATACCGCTTCGCTGGCCCGGGGAGAGCGGGGGCTCATTCTGCCCGGGGTGCCGGGGAGTGGTAAATCCACCCTGGCAGCCGCCCTGGCGCTTTCCGGATGGCGGCTTTTTTCCGATGAGTTTGCCCTGATTCGGCCTGACAACGGCGAGATGATTCCCCTGGTGCGTCCGGTCGCCCTGAAAAATGAATCGATTCCAGCCATTCGGGCATATCATCCCGGGGTGCAGCTGGGGCCTGCCTTCGATAAAACCCGCAAGGGCACGGTGGCTCACCTGCCCCCCCCCGTTGGGAGTGTGGCTGATATCAACCAACCCGCCACCCCCACCTGGGTCATCTGCCCCCGTTATCAACCCGACGCCCCCACCACCCTGACCCCCTTGCCAAAATCCCAAGGCGCCTTGCGCATTGCCGCCAACGCCTTCAACTATGAAATTTTAGGTCCACGTGCTTTTGAAGTTGTCTCCCAAATGGCCAAGGGGTGCCGTTTGTTTGAACTGAGCTACAGTGACCTGGCCGAAGCGGTTCAGGTGATTGAGGGCTTGGCGGCAGAAGGGTGAGGGAGAAATCTGGGATGAAGCCAGGGGCACACAGGGAAACGTGGAGTGGGCGATGGGTCCGGATGACCGCCTTTCTCTCCCGGCTGGGATGCGCTTCTGTGCTGGAAAAAATTTGGCGGGGGGTGGGGGCGCTGTTTCCCTCTCTGGCCGATCCCCCACACCTGCTGGGGTTGTTGGCGCTCAAGGGGGGCAAGCCCGATCTCGCTCTGACCCGGGTTCGCCAAGCGGTGGCATTAGCGCCTGAGCAGGCCCTCTTTCACAATAGTTTGGGCAATGTGTTGAGCGGGCTTGAGCAGCAGGGGGCAGCGGAAGCCGCTTACAGAGAGGCGATTCGGCTGGATCCGGGATTTTCCCAAGCTTACTTCAATCTGGGGGAAATCTATGACCAAACCCGCCGCTTGGATGAAGCCGCCCACAGCTTTCACCGCGCTCTTCGCAGCAGACCCCGGTTTCGCACCGGCTGGTTTCGCTTAGGGCAGAGCCTGACAGGATTGGGCCGCTTTCGGGCGGCGGAAAGAGCATTTCGGCGGGCGGTTGAAATGGATCCCGATTTTTATCCAGCCCTGTTTGAGTTGGGCTGCGTGTTGGAAAATCAGGGGCGCTTTGCGGAAGCCGAAACGGTTTTTCTAAAAGTGATCAAGGGGGATGCCAGCTATGGCCCTGCTTATTTTCAGCTGGCGCGTCTGAAGCGGTTTGTGCCGGACGATCCTTGGGTGGGGAAGATGGAGGCACTTTTGGCGGGTGGAACGCTGCCCGATGAGAGCGCCCTCTATCTCTGGTTTGCCCTGGGTCGCGCTTATGAGGATATCGCCTCGGCTGAAACAGAGACTCATACCAGTCATACCAGTTCTGGTTTAAACGTTGAGGATGTTTTTCTTGGCAGGAAAGGTCAAAACCGTGGGGGCTTGCCCCCACACCCCCGGGGGGGTGTAAACCAAAATCAAAAGAAAGATCAAAATCAAGATCAAAAGAAAGATCAAGATCAAAAGAAAAATCTTGTAAAGCAAAGTCAAAACCGTGGGGGCTCGCCCCCACACCCCCGGGGGGTTGTAAACCAAAATCAAAAGAAAGATCAAAATCAAGATCAAAAGAAAGATCAAGATCAAAAGAAAGATCTTGTAAAGCAAAGTCAAAACCGTGGGGGCTCGCCCCCACACCCCCAGGGGGTTGTAAACCAAAATCAAAATCAAGATCAAAAGAAAGACCAAAAGAAAGACCAAAAGAAAGACCAAAAGAAAGACCAAAAGAAAGACCAAAAGAAAGACCAAAAGAAAGACCTTGGAGGGAAAGAATTCCCCCCAATCCCCCCCATCTTTTTTTTTAATAGTATAAAGTCAAAATCAAATGATAACTTGGAAGTTTTAAATCACTCTTTTGATTGCTATCTACGAGGCAATGCCATCAAACGACGAGGAATTCAATTTGATTTAAACCAGGAAATGGCCTGGATAGAACAGGTTTTAACACACTTTGATAACGCATTCATGACGCAATGGTCGGATACGGAAATTGGAAATCCTTCCCAACTGCCCATTTTTATCGTCGGCATGCCCCGCTCCGGCACCACCCTGGTGGAACAAATTTTGGCAGGCCACAGCGCAGTTTATGGCGCTGGAGAGTTGAACCTGGTGGATCGACTGGCCAGAGAGGGAGCCAGGCAGGGAACGCCAAAAGGAGAGTGGCCACAAGGGTTGGGGGATCTGGATAAGGCGGGTTTTGCCGAGCTGGGCAGACGCTACCTCAAACAACTTCGCAAGCGTGCACCCAAAGCCCAACGCATCACCGATAAAATGCCCATCAATATTTTGCATCTGGGCTTCATCCACCTAATACTGCCCAACGCCACCATCATTCACTGCCGTCGGGATCCCGTGGCTACCTGCTTCAGCTGCTTCAAAATCCCTTTTTGGGGCTCCCAGGAATTTGCCCATGACCTGCGGGAGCTGGGTCTTTACTATCACCTTTATGATCGCTTAAACCGCCACTGGGAAAAGAGGCTCCCTGAAGGACGGGTGTTGGACGTACAGTATGAGACACTGGTAGAGGATCCGGAGGGGACGGCGAAAAAAATGTTGGCCCACTGCGGCTTGGAGTGGCAGCCCAAGTGCCTGAATTTCCACAAAAGCCAACGACCAGTACGCACAGCCAGTTCCATCCAGGTCAGAAAGCCTGTCTATGCCAGCTCCATAGGCGCATGGAAACCCTACCAACACCGCCTGGGACCGCTATTGGAAGCGCTAGGGCCTTTAATACATGATTGATTTTAAACTATTGAAAAAAAAGAGGGGGGTTTGGGGGAATTCCTTCCCCCAAGATTTTTCCTTTGATCTTAAAAAAGCAAAAGCGTGAAAACAGAGTCACTCTTCTGCCAACTATTGCAAACCCCAACCCTCTTCATCGATCTCACGATAGCGGAGCAGGATTTGCTGTTGCGCCAGCTTCGCAAGGAAGGCCTCCTCGCCAGTTTCGATGCCCGCCTGCGGGAGGTGGATTGCCTGGGGAAGCTACGCCCCAAGGTGCGGGATATTTTGGCTGGGGCTTATGTCGTAGCCCAGGAACACGCCCGGATGATCGCCTGGGAGGTCAATCGTATTGTCCGAGCGCTCCACGGCAGTGATCAGACCATCCTGCTGCTGAAGGGGGCGGCTTATGGGGTGGCGGGGCTTGCCATGGCTCGGGGGCGGATTGTGGCCGATGTCGATTTTTTGGTGCCCCGGGATCGCCTCGATCTGGTGGAGGAGCGCCTGACCGCCCACGGCTGGCGCACGGTTCCCCTGCACACCTACGATGAACGTTACTATCGGGAGTGGATGCATGAGCTGCCCCCCATGCAACATTGGGAGCGGCTGACGGAAATAGATGTTCACCACACCATTCTCCCCCCCACCGGGCGCTTCAATCCGGATCCCGGGCTTTTATTGGAATCAGCCACCCCTCTGCTGGCCGGTCAGGGATGGGAATATGGGGAGTGGCCTGAGCTGGCCCGGGATTATCAGGGGCCGAAAGCCATGGCCGGCGCTGTGTGCGGGGTGTGGCTGCCAGCACCGGTGGATATGGTGCTCCACGCTGCGGCACAACTGTTCGTCGATAGCGATTTTGACCGGGGCATGCGGGATCTTTACGATTTGGATCAGCTGCTGCGGGATTTTGGCCGGAAAGACGGTTTTTGGGCTCTTCTGGTTCCAAGAGCCCTACAGCTGGATCTCATTCGACCCCTCTATTATGCCCTGCGCTATACCCACCGTTTGCTGAACACCCCCATTCCAGCTGAAACTTTGGCAGCCGCCCGGGTAGGGGCTCCCACTTGGATGGTGGGTGTGGTGATGGATCTGTTGGTACAGCGGGCTTTGCTTCCCAGCCATCCGGAGGAACGGGAGCGGTGGGGCGCTATCGCCGGGGGGCTGCTTTATATCCGCTCCCACTGGTTGCGGATGCCACCGGGGCTTCTTTTTGCTCACCTCTTACGCAAGGGCCGGCGACGGTTTGAGGCGGATGTGCGGGATCGTTGGGCTTTTTGATCTAAGCGGTCGCGGTCGGCTGCCGGAGCGGGGGATCCTGGAGGGAATGAACCGGGTCCAGCGCCATCGGGGGCCGGACGGGGAGGGGGTGCACCTGGAGCCGGGGGTGGGGCTTGGGCATCAGCGCTTGGCCATCATTGATCTTGAGGGGGGCCATCAACCCCTCTTTAACGAAACCGGTGATGTGGCGGTTATCCTCAACGGCGAGATCTATAATTTTGCCGCCCTTACCCGGGAGTTGCAGGAGAGAGGCCATCAATTCGCCACCCGCTCCGACACCGAAACCCTGGTGCATGCCTGGGAGGAGTGGGGGGAGGGGTGTCTGGATCGCTTGGAGGGGATGTTTGCCTTGGCCATTTGGGATCGCAGGCAGGCGACTCTCTTTCTCGCTCGGGATCGTTTGGGAATCAAGCCCCTTCATTATGCTTTGCTTGGGGATGGCTGGTTGCTCTTCGCCTCGGAGTTGAAGGGGATCATGGCCCATCCCGGTTTTCGGCGGGAGCTGAATCCACAAGGGGTGGAGAGCTATTTTGCCTACGGTTATATCCCGGATCCCCTGACCATTTTTTCCGGGGCTTCGAAGCTTCCCCCCGGCCATGCCCTGACCCTCTCTGGCTCTGCCAACGCTTCTTCCGATCCCTCCTCTTGGGACATTGTTCCCCGGTCTTATTGGCATCTTGATTTTAGCGATGGGGGTTCTGCCGATTTTTCCCCTGGGGCTGCCAGCACATCCAATTCGGACGCTTCGTTTGAAGCTGCCAGTGAGGCTTTGTTGGTGCGGCTGGAAGCGGCTGTTCAATCCCATCTGGTATCGGATGTGCCGGTGAGTGCCTTTTTATCCGGCGGGGTGGATTCCAGTGCGGTGGTAGCGTTGATGGCCCGCTTGAGTGGGGAGCGGATTTCGGCCTGCACGGTTTCCTTTGATGATCCCCGTTTTGACGAAGCCCCTCATGCGGCCAGGTTTGCCAGGGGGTTGGGGATTGATCATCGGGTGGAGCGGGCAGGCTCGGACCATTTTCAGTGGTTGGATCATCTGGCGGGGGATTATGACGAACCCTTTGCCGATCCTTCTGCGCTTCCCACCCGGGTGGTGTGCCAGATGGCTCGCAAGGGGGGCAAGGTGGTGCTTTCGGGGGATGGGGGGGATGAAGTGTGGGCGGGGTATGATCGCTATCCTTTTTTTATGGCGGAGGAGCGGGTTCGGGGGATGGTGCCTGGCATGATCCGTGCGCCTCTTTTTGGTCTGCTGGGTCGACTTTATCCCAAGGCGGATTGGGCTCCCAGGATGTTTCGGGCCAAATCCACCTTTCAATCTTTGGCTATGGATTCGGTGGCGGGTCATTTTCATGGGGTGTCGGTGGTTTCGGATGTTTGGCGGCAGCGGCTTTTTACGTCGGAGCTGAAAAAATCGTTGCAGGGGTGGCAGGCGGTGGAGGTTTTGCGTAAGCATGCTGCTGACGGTCCTGACGATCATCCTTTGCATCGGGCGCAATATTTGGATTTGAAAACTTTTTTGCCTGCCCGGGTGCTTACCAAGGTGGATCGGGCTTCCATGGCGTGGGGGTTGGAGGTGCGGGTGCCGTTGTTGGATCATCGTTTGGTGGAGTGGAGTGCGGGTTTGCCGTCTGATTTTAAGTTACGGGGTAGGGAGGGGAAGCGGCTTTTTAAAAAGGGGCTTGTTGGGCTTTTACCGCAGGAGGTGATGGCGCGGCCCAAGATGGGTTTTTCTCCGCCTTTGGCGGATTGGTTGCGGGGGCCGTTGCAGGGGCGTGTGGGGGAGTCGCTTTTGGGGGAGCGGTTTGGGGATTGCGGGTATTTTGATCGAAAGGTGATTCAGGGCATGATTCAGCAGCATCAGAAGGGTTTGGCAGACCATGCGGCTCCCCTCTGGAGTTTGTTGATGTTCGAAGCTTTTCTACGTCGGTTTTGACTTTAACTATTAAAAAAAAAGATGGGGGGAATTGGGGGGAATTCCTTCCCCCCAAGGTCTTTCTTTTGATCTTGATTTTCCATATTCAGCGGGTTTGGGGCGCAGCCCCAAGGTCTATCTTTTGATTTTGATTTTCCATATTCAGCAGGTTTAGGGCGCAGCCCCAAGGTCTATCTGTAACTGCTCTCCCCCTATTTGATTTTGCCAGCCAAAGCGATTTGAATGGCGATCAATGGGTTGACTCCCTGTTGA
>JADFZT010000118.1 GCA_015232395.1 Magnetococcales bacterium
TGGGTTTGGCTCTGCCATTCTCTCATGATGGTCTCCTTTCTGAAGAACGTGGTGGTTCAACGAAAGGGGACCATCTACATCATTGCACGCCGTAACGGCAGAGCCTTGGGGAGTCCACCGGCAGAGCCGGTGGCTTACCTGTTGGAGTTAGGAACAGCCTTCAATAACCTTCCGCACAGGTCCAAAGGAGCGCCGGTGGACCGGGGTGGGGCCGAGGGTTTCCAGGGCTTGTCGGTGCTCTTTGGTGGGATAGCCGCTGTTTCGCTCCCAGCCGTAGCCGGGATATTCCTGGTTGAGGCGCTTCATCCATTCATCCCGGGTGGTTTTGGCGATGATGGAGGCAGCTGCAATGGAAGCGGACTCGCCATCTCCCTTGATGACGGCTTCAGCTGGGCAGGGGAGGTGGGGGGGAAGATCCCGGCCATCGATCAGGGCATAATCAGGGGTGTCTGGAAGCGCTTCAATGGCGCGGGTCATGGCGAGGAGGGTGGCTTGGCGGATGTTGAGGTGGTCGATCTCATCTGGCGAGGCAACACCAACACCGATTCCCCGGGCATGGTGCCGAATCATCACAGCCAGGGTTTCCCGTTGATCAGATGAGAGTTTTTTGGAGTCGTTGAGCAGAGGAAGGTCAGCGAGGGGATCGCTGTTTTTCAGCACCACCGCAGCAGCCACTACCGGTCCAGCCAGGGGGCCACGTCCCGCTTCATCAACGCCAGCAATACGGATGGTGGCGTTTGGGGCGCCGCAGGCTTTGATATGTGCGGCTTCCAGATGGAATCCCGGGCTTTTTACAGGGATGCGACTGGCGGCTTTTTTCTTCCGGGAGCGAGGTTTTGATGGCTCTTCGGAAACAGCCTTTCCCACCTCCCCATGGTCAGCAGAAACCCCGTTTTTTGGGGTAGGGGATGACATGGCGAGGGGGAACCGGCTTGAACAAAGGGGCAGGGATTAATTGACCCGCTTTTCCTTGATCCGGGTGGCTTTACCGGAGCGGCCTCGCAGATAATAGAGCTTGGCCCGGCGCACATCACCCTGACGGACCACTTCCAGCTTATCCACCCGGGGAGAGTAGAGGGGGAAGATCCGCTCGACCCCTTCACCAAAGGAAATCTTGCGCACCGTGAAGGTGGATTTCAGACCCGCATTGTGGCGGCCAATGCAGACCCCCTCAAAAAGCTGAATCCTCTCCCGGGAGCCCTCTACCACCTTGACGTGGACCCGAAGGGTGTCCCCAGCGCTAAACTTGGGGCGCTCGACGGTGATCATGGACTCTTCCAGGCTTTGCAGTACGTTCATGGGTCTGTTCCTTGAGTAAAACTCGTTTGATTAATGCGTATTTACGATTTCCGGTGTTTCGCTGACTGTGGCCTGCAACTCCCGGAGAAACTGTTCCATCATGCGCCGCTCACCCCGGGTGAGATCGGCAGATTCCAAAAGATCGGGGCGTCTGAGCAGTGTTCGAATCAAAGCCTGCCGCCGTCGCCACTGATCCACCGCACCGTGATTTCCTGAGCAGAGCACATCCGGTACGGCTCTTACCTGCTCGTTGTGTGCATCCTGCCAGGCCCGTGGTCGGGTATAATGAGGGTGGTCCAGGAGTCCCGTATAGAAGGAATCTTCCTTGGCACTCTCCCCATCTCCCAAAACACCCGGGAGCAATCGGGTGACAGCATCGACAATGGCCAGCGCCGGAATTTCCCCGCCAGTCAGAACAAAATCCCCCAGGGAAAACTCTTCATCCACCCGGGCTTCCACAAATCGTTCGTCGATTCCCTCATAGTGGCCACAAACCAGCGCCACATGATTCAGATCAGCCAGCCGTAAGGCGTCGTTCTGCCTGAAAGGCTTGCCCTGGGGCGTCAGATAGACCACGTGGGGAGCGTCCGACACACTCTCCAAGGCGCGATCCAGTACGTCCACCTTCATCACCATTCCCGGTCCACCGCCGTAAGGGGTGTCGTCCACTGGTCGATGTCGGCCCGTGGCATGATCCCGGATTTGTAGCAACTCAACCCCGAGAAGCCCTTTTTCCTGTGCCCGCTTGAGGATGGAATGCTCCAAAAAGCCGGAAAACATTTCTGGAAAAAGGGTCAGGATGGTGAACTTCATCTCTTTTTCAGCCATCCCGGGAAAGGCTTTGGTTTTTTTCCAGATTAGGATAGCAGAGAGCTGAAGGGCTCATCTTCACCTGGCAAAGCTTTTTCAAACCAAGTGACAACCGCCGCATTTCCAGATGCTTACATCCCAGGTAGAAGTCGCACGGTGAGGCGCTTGTTTTCAGTATCCACCTCTTGTACCACTTCCTGGGTATAAGGAATCAGCTTTTCCGGTTTTCCCGGGCTTCGAACCACCAATACGTCGTTGGCTCCGGTTTCCAGAAGGTGATGCACCGAGCCGATCTCCTCACCCGATTCGGTCTGAACCCGGCAGCCGATGAGATCGTCCCAATAGTCGCTGTCAGTACCAGGATCCGGTAGATCGCTACGCTTGATCCAGAGAAAGGTACCAGACAGAGCGCGGGCCGCTTCTCTGTTGTCCACCCCCTTCATCTGCACGAGAAAGCCCCGACTATGAGGTCGGGCGGAGAGAATTTCACTCTCTTGAAGCTTTGTCTCGTGCCGACCCAGGCAGCAGGGTGGGCAGTTGAGAATCGCTTCGGGGACGTCGGTCAGGGGGCGAATGCGTATTTCCCCCCGGACCCCAAAGGCCCCTTCCAGGCGCCCAATGGCGAGCCACCGCTCTTTTTCGGCGCTATTCCCCTGGGCCACTTCAGCGCTATTCCCCTGGGCCACCTCATGCACCACCGATTAGGAGGCGCTGGCTTCAGCGGCAGCGGGTGCTGGCAGATTTTTCAGCAGCTTGGCGACCGTCTCGGAAGGGGTGGCGCCCACACCGATCCAGTGATCCACCCGGGATTGGTCCAGGTTGACCTGTTTATCGTCGTCCAGGCGGGGATCGAAGGTACCGAGCTTTTCCAGATACCGGCCATCCCGGGGCATGCGGCGGTCCGCCGCGACGATGGCGTAAAAGGGCCGCTTTTTTGAGCCTCTCCGTTGCAACCGGATACGAACTGACATGGATTCTCCTTAAGATCAATCTAAACGTGACAAAACGGTTCTGGGCAAGGCAATAGCCTCCCAGTACCGGATCAAGAATACGGAACCGAGCTATTCTAGGGGATTTCACTCCAGAGTCAAGGCCCCTGTAGGCTACTTTTCCCCCCGCTGACGATAAAGGCTGGGATCGACGATACGCAGCATGGCGTCGGTATCGAGGGCCTTGTCGAGAAAGCGGTTGATTTCGTTAATACCGGGGGCGGGATCGGCGATGATTTGGTTATAGTCGATTTTGAGGGTTTGAATGTTTTCCTGTTCCCCAAGCCAGGACTCCACATCCCCCAGATGCTTGAGATAGAGCTGGGTCATCTCTTCATCCTGGATCTGATTGGGATCCTTGTTGCGGCGGATGAGCATTTTTTTCTGGGAGGCGAGAATTTCCGGGATGGCCCGGCGCAAAAAGAGCACCCGGAATGCATAGTCGCCGGGGAGGTGCTTGAGGAGGGCAGAGATGATTTTAACCCCTTGTCCCTTGGCCTCCTCAATCCAGCCAAAATCCCCCTCGGGCAACTTTTTTACCCGTTCAAATTCATAATAGCCCTTGGGATTGTCATCGTCGGCGGTGCGCAGATGGTCGGCGATGAGAGGCATGCCGCCAGCTTCGAGCATTTTCATCAGCATGGAGGTGCCAGAGCGGGGCAGCCCGGAGACGATGGTGACATAGTGTTTGGTTTTGCGTCGGTTGATGGCGCGAAAAAGGGCTTTCATCAAACAATCCCGAACAAAAAAGTGAATAGGGTATCAGGGGAGCCTGGTCGATTGCAGTCGTTTCAGGCTTCTTTTTCAATTTTACACAGAAGCCCCCGCAACTGGTAGGAACCGAAGCCAGGGTCGTAGGGGGGGGCGTTGTTGGTGAGGACGTTGGCATTGGATTCCCACACCCCGTGATCCGGCCCGGGCCGCTCGGGAAACCACCAGGCGTGCTCGATGTGAATCACCTGGGGATGGATGTTTTCGGTCACCACAGCCTTCATCCGGGCGCGGCCTCTGGGGGAGGAGACAACCACCCAATCCTCGGCTTTGATATCGTGTTTGGCCGCGATTTCGGGATGGAGTTCCATCAGGGGGTCGGGATGGCGCTTGCGCAGCTGCTGCACCTGCCGGCCTTCGCTCTGGAAAAACTCCTTGGCCCGGCCCCCGGTGGTGAGCACATAGGGAAATTCCCGGGCCAGCTCAGGGGTGGAGTAGGGGGATTCCGGCGGCTCCACGAATGAGGGGAGGGGATCATAGCCGAGTCTTTTCAGTGATTTACAATAAAGCTCCACCTTACGGGAGGGGGTGCGGAAGCCTTTTTCGCTGTATTTTTGATAAACATGGGGAGGATGCACCACAGCGCCCTGTTTTTTTAAGGTTTCCACATCGATGCCCAGGGGTTCCAACTGCCGATTCATCACCTGGGGCAAGCGTTCCTCGCTGCCGGGGAGGTTCAGACGCGCCATCAATTCATCCAGAATCCACTCATCTTGGCGGCTATCCCCGACCTGGGCACATTTTTGTTGGGCCATCACCAGATTTTCCACCACCAGCGGGTAGCCGATCACCTGCTCCACCTCGGTCCAGTGGGCGGCGGGGAGGACATAATCGGCCAGTTCTGCGCTGGGGGTCATGAATAAATCCGTCGCCACCAACAGATCCAGTTTCAGCAGGCTTTCATACACCTCCCGGCTGTTGGCAATCGTCGTGAGGGGATTGTTGCCAAAGAGCATCAAGGCGCGTACCCGGTAGGGGTCAGAGGTGCGGATCGCCTTGAAGAGGGTGGGGATGTGTGCCGACGGCATAAAGGCCCGCCACCCCCCCAGGAGTTTGAAGGTCTCTCCCCCCAGACGTTTTTTCAGCATGCCCTTGGGGAGTTTTTCCTTGAGGGTGGGGTAGGCGTTGATGATGTTCATGCCGAAGATATCCCCCCCCGGCACATCGATGTTACCTGCCAAGGCCCGCAAGATCGCCACCGCCCGGACGGTTTGCAGGGAGTTGCTGTTTTGCTCCAGCCCCAGGCCCCACTCCAGGATGGCGGGTTTCAGGGTGGCAAAGGTGTGGGTGGCTTTTTCGATGTCGGCGGCTTTGACCCAGGTGATCTCCTCAGCCCATTGGGGGGTACACTCTGCGACCCGCTCTTTCAGCGCCTCAAAGCCGGTGGTCCAGGCTTCGACGAAGGGTTTGTCATAGATTTCATCCCGAATCATCACATGGATCATGGCCATGGCCAGCGCGGCATCGGTGCCGGGGCGCAGGGGCAGCCACTGCTCACACAGCTGTCCGGTTTCGGTGCGCCGGGGATCCACGGAAATTCCCACAGCGCCATCCTTGAGGGCGCGTTGGGCGGTGATGGGGAGTTCGCCATCGGGGCCGGAGTTGATGGGATTGTGCCCCCAAAAGAGGATGCATTTGGGTTTCACCTCCCCATAATAATCCCCCACCATGAACCCCCCATAGGTAAGGTTGCTGACGGTGATGCGGGGGATAAAACACTGGGCCAGCCCCGGCTCATACCAGTTGGGGGTGCCTAAGGCATTGGCAAACCGCACCACATGCATGTAGTGGTGGCGACCGGTCCCTTGGCCCAAGGCGATGGATTCAGGCCCGGTTTCGTTGCGAAATTGATCGAGTTTGGCGGTGATTTCAGATAGCGCCACCTCCCAGGAGATCTCTTCCCACTCCCCCCCACCACGCTCCCCCTTGCGCTTGAGGGGCTTGGTTAACCGATCCGGATGGTTTGCAAGTTCAGGCGCTCGAACCCCTTTGATGCAGAGCCACCCTTTGTTCATGGGAGAGTCCGGATCCCCCTTTACCTTCACCACTTTTCCCCCCTTCACCTCCACAAACACCCCACACCCCCCATGACACGCCCGGCAGACGGTTTTGACAATGCCATCGGTGAGTTCGGCAGGGGTGGGGCTGGCTGGTTGGGACATGCTGGGGCTCCGGGGCGTATGGATGGAAAAGTGAGTTGTGTCGGAAAGGTAGCCTGCACCATCACCTGCAATCAATCAAAAAGGGAGTGGGACAGCGGCTGATTTTTTGGGATTCTGATTGTATATGATAAGTTGGGGGAAAAAGGATATCCTGAAATCACTGGGTGTCTGTTCGGTCAATGGGGCACAACGGAATAGTAAATTATGCCAAGAGAGGCCAGCCAGCTATTCGGCCAGTTCAGTCAAGCCGGTTGGGGGAGGAGGTGTTTCTGAAATCCCTTGGAGTAGGCTGGTCTTATGAGGATTTAATTGGACCAGGTCGTATAACAGCACAGTTGTTGATCGACCAGATGAAAATCGTCGGCCAACACCTCTCCTTCAAACCGGGGATAGAGAGAGATGATTCTGATTTGGCGCGGAGCTTCCAGCAATGAGCATTTAATGTTGTTTACAACGCTTTGGAATACCTCTCTCTCGAACGGATCAAAAAATAGAAAACATTGACTGAGTCCTCTATCGGATAGTCTCGTGCGTCCATATTGACGACCTCAAACGGTACGGTCACCAGGAAGTGCTTGCCATATTTTTTCAGGTTTTCCAGTGATATGTCACACATCGAAGCGGAGGCTTCCACACCGATCACTTTTTTGAAGCCATCATTTGACGCCATGACCATGGCCCGTCCCTTTCCGCTGCCGAAATCAATAAAAACGCTTTCGGCAAAATCGATTTCCAGGCTTCCCATCGCCTGGTGAAAAAAGAGACTGTTGGATCCTTGATAACGGACAGCATTTTTTTGATGGCTGGATCGACATCCCTTTGATCTGCAGGCCTTCTTTGCGTCTGCGTTCCGTGGCGGCGATCAAAAACCAACTCGGCATGGATGGTTTTCAGTGTGGTTGGGAACCCACGTTTATTGATTGAAAAAGCGATGTCCTTTATGTTCTGAATAAAATACATTCACACACCTAAGTTGTCTTTCTGTTTTTTATAAGTCGTTGGCCACTAGCCCGGAAGAAAATGGCACCTTGAAAAAAATATTCTCAAATATCCATCCGCTGTTCTGGGTTATCAGCGCGGCGATTCTTTTTCACCTGCCCGTCTTTGTGCCATTTTCCTGGAAATATGATGAACTCGACTATCTGACCGGGGTCCGGGAAATTTTTAATGGGGCACCCCTCTATACTACGTACGGTGATCTCAAACCGCCATTGCTGTTCTGGATATACGCCCTGGCCTGCTGGATCGGCGGTGGCATCCATATTTTGAACATCAAGTGGCTGGGCCTTGCCGTGTTTACTGGGACCACTGCCGTTATATACCGGATTGGAACCGTGCTGGAGGGGCGCGCGCTCGGTTTGGTTGCTGGTCTGCTTTTCGCAGGATATTCCATCTGTGCCCGTGGGGAGGAGATGCTGGCGACCAACAGCGAGATGATGATGAATATTTTTGTCGTCACCGCCTATCTGCTGTTTTTGAGCCATCTGACCATCAAAAAAAACCTCCTGCTTCTCTCCCTCTCCGCCCTATTGCTGGCCGCAGGTTTTTTTACCAATCAAAAAGCGGGAATCAGCCTACCGGTTTTTGGCCTGCTGTTGCTTTTTGTGCCGCGCCAATCGCCAAGGGATGACTGGCAGCAACGGCTGGGCGAGGCGGGTCTGGTCTCTGTGATGTTTTTGGCGCCGTTGGTGGTTTTTATACTCTACTATGACCATATCAATCAGCTTGGGCAAATTCGCTATTGGCTGTTCGAAATTCCCAACGCCTATCTCACCTCTTTCAGTTTTGACACCCGTCTGGATCGGTTGTTGCCACGGAGCTTGATTTTTTTCCAGGGTTTTTTCGCCTTGGCTCTGCCCATTCTCTACGGACTCTATTTTCTCATTCGCTATCGGCGTTCCAATCCTGCTTGGCTGGCCATTTTGCTCTACCTGCTGTTTTCCTATTATGCGGTCTTTTCGGGCGGGAAGATGATGGAGCGCTATTTTATTCAGATTTTGCCACCATTGATGCTTATCGGTGCCTTGGGAACTCTGGAGCTGTTCCGAGCCCTGGCGGGGCGTGAAGGGGGTGGAGCCGGGGTGGCTGTTTTATTGGCGCTGATATTCTGCGCAGCACCAATCTACTATTCCGTCCAACACTGGACCACCGACGAGCCGACTCTCCAGGAGATTGCCGCCAATCCGGACTTGCAACGAATGCAGCGTTATGTCCAGGACCATTCCCGGCCTGACGATACCTTGTTCGTCCTACCCAGGGATCGCTATTACTACTATTTTTTGGAAAAGCGGATTGGTACGCAGTTTCTCTCCATCGCCGACCATCTTGTCGGACGGCGTTTTCATCCCACCCCAAGCGAAGTGTTCCGCAAAGGATGGTCGCTGCTTTTTAAGGATCTGGACGAAAGGCGACCAAAATGGATTATCGATATTACCGGAAATTTTGATAAACAGCGCCGCGATCCAGCCCATATCCGCCAGGCTAAAGAGAAACTGAAACGTTACGTCACAACCCACTATCGAATGGTGGGGCGCTTCGGAAAGGATCGCCTCTATAGGCGACGGCCTGCGTTTTCATCCTGAGCTTTGGGCATATTCCCTCTTTGTCAACTTGGGCGTGTTAATACATACAGGATGTGCTCAGGGAACGCGGCTCTGTCGGCAAGGGGGGGGCGGTTTTCGATAAGTTGGATCAGGTGTTGAGCGGATGACCCTGGCGGGGCTTTATCGTTTACCCATGAATTTCCCATTGGATTTTCCGCCTCCTGTTTAAGAAATGGAGGCTACTCCACATAAGCTGAATGTTATTGGCGGAAACAAGGAAACTGTCCCCCGATTCTATCGGTGACTTCGGCTGGGTTGGTGCTGGCTGAGATATGCCGGGGCTCCGGGGACAGGGAGGAGACGCCTGTAAGGAAAAAAAGGTGTGCCAGGAAGGTGCCTCGCCTGATCCTTGGGGATCAATCAAAAATGGGTTGGAAATAGTAGTGATTCCCCAAATGCTGTTTTCCGATGCATCTATTGTAAAAGTAGGATATCCTACAACTGATAGTTGGGTTATCAGGGGAGTGAGGTAAATATGGAACAGCGCATTAGTCTTCGGGAGGCCAATCAGCATCTGGCCCGTTTCGTCAAATCGGTGGAGGGGGGGGATGCCTTTGTAATCACCAGGCGTGGCAGACCCGTCGCCCGGTTAGTGCCAGTGGAACAAGAGCGTGAATTGAGTGCAGAGCAAAAAAAAGCCTTGGCTCGCACGGAGGCTCGGATGGCGCGTGGCTATGATCTGGGGGGAATAATCTCTTCCAGGGATGAGCTTCATGAGCGTTGAACGCTACACCCTGGATACCAATATTTTAGTCTATGCCATGGATCGAAATGCCGGGGAAAAACAGCAGAAGGCGGCCCAGCTGATCCATCAAATGATGGCAGCTGACTGTGTGTTGACCCTCCAATCCTTGGCAGAATTTTTTCGGGCTGTCACTGGCAAAGGCAAGATGCCCATCCCGGATGCTCTGGAGCAGGTTCAAGATTGGCTTACCCTTTTCCCAGTGCAGAGATCAGGGCCTGCGACTCTTACCAAAGCGATGCGGGCGGTGCAGGATCATTGTCTTTCGTTTTGGGATGCCATGCTCTGGGCTGCGGCCAAGGAAGCGAGGTGCACCGTGGTTTTAAGTGAGGATTTTCAAGATGGACGGGTATTGGAAGGGGTGAGGTTTGAAAATCCATTCCTCGATTGATTCTGTCAGGAAGGCTGGGGGAAAAATTGGAGGTATCTTTCTTGTTTTTGTATGTCCCCTACTGAATATCCTCATGTTTATTTCCGGGAGATGAAAGCAATGGCTAAGGTAAATGTCTTTCTAGAGAAGGCAGGCTTTCAATCAGGGACACGTCAAGCTCCAAGGCATCCTCTTGAAAATATTGACGTTTCAATCAAATCCATAATCGGAGTCAAGA
>JADFZT010000119.1 GCA_015232395.1 Magnetococcales bacterium
CAGGGTGATATGGGCGGTCAAGGCGGTCAGGGCGGCCAGGGTGATATGGGCGGTCAGGGCGGCCAGGGTGATATGGGCGGTCAAGGCGGCCAGGGTGATATGGGCGGTCAGGGCGGCCAGGGTGATATGGGCGGTCAAGGCGGTCAGGGCGGCCAGGGTGATATGGGCGGTCAAGGCGGTCAGGGCGGCCAGGGTGATATGGGCGGTCAGGGCGGCCAGGGTGATATGGGTGGTCAAGGTGACCAAGGCGGCCAAGGTGATATGGGTGGTCAAGGTGACCAAGGCGGCCAGGGTGATATGGGTGGTGAAGGCGATATGGGTGAATATGGCGACGGTTCCTCTTCGCCCCCTCACCCGGATGGCTATGTCAATCCATTCATTGAGCCCCTCTTTGATGGCGATTCGAGCGGTTCACCCGCCTGGGGGCTGGATGGCGATGCCGGAACCTGGACCCTGCCCATCGACTATGATGCCGTGGATCAGGATGGAGACACCTTTGTAATCTCTGGTGATTTAGTGGGAGATACCGGTGACTATCTGCCACCGGAAGCGAGTGGTCCTGATGAAAATGGGGATTACACCATCCAGAGCTGGCCCATTGAAAGTGTGACCGATAATGGTGATGGCACCGTGACCCTGAACGTGGAGATCGGTGAGTACAATGAAGCCGGTGACGGGGGCGGACCCGACGGTGAAGGCGGGCCTGATGGTGAAGGTGGACACCACGGTGAAGGTGGCCCCGATGGTGAAGAGGGCATGGATGAAGGAGTCACCGAATACAACGAGGATGGCTCCGGCACCACCACCTATCCCGATGGTTCGGTGGAAACCTTCAATACCGATGGTTCCGGCACCTGGACCGGGGCAGACGGCTCCACAGCCAGTTGGAATGCCGATGGTTCCGGTACCTGGACCGATGCCGATGGCTCCACCGGCACCATGAATGCCGATGGTTCCGGCTCAGCCACCTGGGCAGACGGCTCCACCGAGCAGTGGAATGCCGATGGTTCCGGCACCTGGACCGGGGCAGACGGCTCCACCGCTTCCTGGGATGCCGAAGGTAACGGTACCTGGACCGATGCCGATGGCAACACCGGTAGCTGGAGTTCAGATGGCTCCGAAACCATCACCTGGGCTGACGGCACCACCGAAACCTGGGGTGCTGACGGCAGCTATACCGTCACGGATGCCGATGGCAACATCGTCGAAGAAGGCCAGATGGAGACGGGTGAGTTCCATCACGATGACGGCGGCACCGAGGTGTGGAACGAAGATGGCTCCTGCACCTATACCGATGCTGACGGTACGGTTTCCACCTACAATACCGATGGCTCCGGCTCCACCACCTACCCGGATGGTTCTGTCGAAACCTGGGATGGTGATGGCAACTACACGTATGAAGGCAGTGACGGCACCACCATCATCGAAAATGCCGACGGTTCCGGCAGTATGGTGGATGACTACGGCACCTGCTCCTGGGATGCCGACGGCAATGGCACCTGGACCGATGTAGACGGCTCTACCGGTGTCTGGAATGCCGATGGCTCGGGTAGTTATACCGATGCCGACGGCTCCAGCGGCACCTGGAATGCCGATGGCTCGGGTAGCTATACCGATGCTGACGGCAACACCACCGAGTGGGATAGTGCGGGCAATATCCTCTAATCCGAGGAGACAACCTGATCGTATCTGAATGAATGCCTGATCTCTGAAAACCCCTCCGGTCACTGGTTCCTGATAAAGGCCGGAGGGGATTTTTCCTGGATCAAAGCACTTACTTTGCATCTGTTAAGCATCATGATTTCAGCCAGAGAGAGGGGAAGGGAATGGCCGAAGCAAAAAAAACCGCTAAGGCGGAAGCCTTGAAAAACAAGGCCAAGCTACAACAAAGACAGGCCCAGGCTTTTGCCAAAGCGCAAAGAATCAAGCATATGATGAGTAAACCCAAACCCCGGATCAAAGCACCACCCAGTTGACCGTTGGCGGCCTCCCACCCCTCCCTGCAATCCATCAGGAGAGAGAGGGGTGGAAGGCCGTCATATCCCGGGGTATGCATGGGAACTGTTTGCTTGAACCGAACCCTTTTCTTCCGCTCTCAAGGAAAGGGGAGATGATGTGCCACCTTAAACGTAAATTATTGTTTATATTTGACTTGTTTGATAAATTTTTTTTAGAACCCTTTTCTCTCACAGCCTCAAAAAACCAGCCAAAAAACCAGACCAGGCTTGGCCCCGGGGGTAGCGTTCCGTTATCTTGTCTCTGTTTGTCCTATAGCAATTCCATTTGAGAATTGGACATATGCTGTTCCTTTTTTGCCGTCATTCCCGCGAAGGCGGGAATCCAGAAGGGCTGGCACAAACCAGCCTAAAGCTTGGCGTCATTTTCAGCAAAATTCCCAGCTTCCTGAAGGTTTGATTTTTTCTTTAGTGCAAACATAATCTCCCTGGATCCCCGCCTTCGCGGGGATGACGTATCAGGAGAGTGTGCCCAGTTTTTAATAAAACGGCTATATCTCCTCCATACGCCCCATTTTCCAGGATCCAAAAGGGTGATATTTCTCCCATGACGGAGCCCACTGCCACCGCCAAAAAACCAGCACCGCCCCCATCCGGATCCCCCCCCGCCGGCGCCATCCGAAAACGGATCAAGCCCACCCCCCGCAAACCCCGCTCCGAAATCCCGGCTCGGATTATCCAGCTGCAACAAGAGGTCAAATATCTGGAATTTTCCAGAGACCTCACCCGGGAGTTTGTCCGCTCCACCGGCTCCATGAAAAAGGTGATGGATGAGCTTTTCAAGCGGGTGCTGGAGGTGATGGAAGCGGAGGCAGGCTCCCTGTGGCTTTTTGAGGCGCGCAGCGGACAAAATATCTGCCATCTGGCGGAAGGCCCCGCCAAGAAAAAAATTCTCGGTCTACGCCTGCCCAAGGGGGAAGGAATCGTCGGCCAGGTCATCGAGCGCAACCAACCCGAAGTGGTGCTGGACTGCACCGAGGATGAACGCTTCGCCTCCCAGGTGGATCAACGCACCGGCTTTAATACCGCCTCTTTGATCTGCACCCCCCTCTCCGACGGAGACGAAGCCTTTGGGGCGATTCAGATCGTCAACAAAAAAAGCGGCCTGTCCAAACGATTCAGTGACGATGACCGGCGTCTGGTGGAAGATCTGGCCCGAGCCGCCGGGGTCGCGGTACGCAATGCCCGGCTGCTGGAGAGCGAAAGCCGGGTGAAGGAGATGCACACCCTGATGGAGGTCTCAGGCCAGGTGGTCTCGACGTTGGATCTGGACCAGGTGCTGGTGATGACGGTGAACCTGGCCGGGGAGCTGGCGGAGGTCTCTTCCGGGGCGGTGGCCCTGCTGGATGAAACCAAGGATACCCTTTTTCTGGCAGCCCTCTCCGGTGGCCGTCCCCTGGACCCCAAGGATCCCACCCAGATCACTCTGTTGGGCTTTATGGAGCAGGTCCGCAAGGCAGGACGCACCTCCTATGTGGCAGATGTGGTGAAATATCGCAAGCAGAGCGGCGACAAACCCAACGCCTGGGCCGACTATCTGGAAGAGCACGAAATGAAATCCGCCTGGGTCACTCCCCTGACCGATGATGAAGGCACCCTGGGGGTGCTCTTTTTGGAGAGTGAGCAGGCCTATTTTGCCGCCAAGGGCAAAGCGGACATGCTGTTTATCCTGGCCAACCAGGCCACGGTCGCCCTGCGCAATGCCAGCCTCTTTCAAAAGATCCCCTTTGCCGCCGTGCTGGGTAAGATGGGGGAAGGCTCCAAGCGGCTGATTTCCGGCTGGCGACGTACTGCATTGATCGGCCTGATGGTGGTAGGCATCGTCTCCGGCCTCCACTATCTGCCGATTTTCCGTTCGGTCTCCGGCCCCTGCCTGGTGGAGTCCCGTTTTGGCCGGGGGATCTATCTGGAGGTGGCAGGCCGCATCAGCACCACCCACGTCAAGGAGGGGGATTGGGTCAACGCCGGGGACCACCTGGCCTCCCTGGACGACACCCCCATTCACCTGCGTCTGGTGGATGCCGAATCGAAGCTCGCGATCCTCGACCGGCAGATCATCGAAGCCAAAGCCGCTTCGGACACCTCGGCCATGAGCCGAGCCACCATCGAACGGTTTGCCGCCCAGGCTGAAGCCCGACAAGCCCGCTTGGATATGCAAAAAGTAAAAATCCGCGCCCCCATGTCCGGCATCGTCCTCACCCCCCGGCCAGCAGAGCTGATCGGTCGGGAGTTTGCCGTCGGTTCGGAAATCCTCCGCCTGGCCGATCCCGGGCGTTTTACGGTGATGGTGGAAATTCCCGAAGAGGATGTCCTGGATATCCAACCCGGACAGCCCGTCCGTGGGGTACTCCGCTCCCGCCCCGGACAGGGCTTTCGCGGCGAGGTGGTCCATGTGGGGCGGGCTTTCAGTGTGCCGGTGGAAGCCTTGGAAGAGGGGGTGATGGACACCACTCCCCCCGAAGGATTCGCAGCTGAAGTAAAGGTGCTGCAAAGTGACGTCACCCTGCGCCCGGGCATGACCGGACAGGCAGAAATCGCCACCCCCGAGACCTCCATTCTGGTGCGTTTCATGCGGCGGATGATCAACGCCTACACCTTCTGGTTTGGCGGCTAGGCCGTGGAGCCCCCTCCTCCCTTACGTTCCGACCTGAAAGTTCGTGAGCTGACCCAGCGGGGTGAGACCACCTTTATCCTGAAGGAGCCGGATAAGGGGAGCTATTTTCGCTTCGATGCCGAACAATATTTAATGCTTACCCTGTTTGACGGCAAGCGGGATGGGGAGGCTCTGCTCGCGGCTTTTGATGAGGCGAGCGAGGTGTATGAATATGATCTGGAGGGGCTGCAGGAGCTGGCCCAATCGGCCCAATCCTATCAGCTGCTGGAGCGCAACCAGGAAGAGCTGAGAGCCGCCTATCTGGAAAAGCTCCGCAGCCAACGCCGGGGGCGGCGTTTGCAGGCGGAAGGGTCGATGCTCAACATGCGCTTCCACCTGGTGGATCCCAACCGCCTCTTCAACAACACCATCGACCGGGTGCGTTTTATCTGGAATCCGGTTTTCGTCAAGGGCAGCTTTGTATTGATGGCCCTGGCGATTTTTATCGGCTTTGCCAACGGCACCCGATTTTTGGATGATTTTGAACGGGTCTTTTTTTATTCCCAGCAAGGGGTCTGGAATTTTTTCAACATTTGGCTGGTGGCTCTGGGGGCCATCGCCCTCCACGAAGTGGGTCACGGCCTCACCTGCAAACATTTTGGCGGGGATGTGGACGACATGGGCTTTTTGCTCCTGGTCTTTCAGCCCTGTCTTTACTGCAACGTCAACGACGCCTGGCTGTTTGAAAACACCCGCCACAAAATTTATGTCGCCCTGGCCGGGGTTTGGTTTGAATTGATCCTGGCTGCCCTGGCGGTTTTCATCTGGCTGCTGGTGGATGTGGATCACCCCATCGGGCGCATCGCCTTTATTCTCATGACCATCTCCACCGCCTCATCGCTGTTCATGAACCTCAACCCCCTCATGAAATTTGACGGCTATTATATTCTTTCGGACTTTTTGGAGATTCCCAACCTGCGGCAAAATGCCATCGCCTGGTTTTCCTACCAACTGAAAACCCGGATTTTTCGCCTGGAGATGGAACGCCCCCTGGAGAGCAACCGCCGGGAGGAGCGAATCTATCTGATCTATGGATTTTTGATTGTGGCCTATCTGACCATCATGTTGTCGGGTATTGCGCTGATTGGTTACGATTTTATCGCCCAGGGGATGGGGACTTTCGGCATCATCGCGTTTTTGATCGTCGTACTGAAGCTGGTGCGACGTCTCACCGGCTCCTGGGCCGCCACCCTCAAGGAGGTTGGGATGAAGGTGTTGTTTTCGACCCCCCGCAGACGAGTTACCTCCGGTATCATCGGGGCGCTCTGTCTGTTTCTGCTCTTTTTCTGGAGCCCCCGGGTCTCCATCGTCACCACTGGTGAGGTAACGGGGCAAGCGCTGGTGTTCCACGCCCCGGAGAGCGGCGCCATCACCGCTGTGGGGTATGGCATGGATCGGATGGTGCGGGCGCTGGGACATCATGCCCTCCAGGAAAGCGCCCTTCCCCACCACCACGCTCCAGCAGAAGCCATCGATCAACAGCGCCCCGCCGGAGATGACCCCCTCGATCCCCTCCCCACCAGTCAGCGGCTGCTCTTTCGCATGGAGGCCCCGGAACTGGCCCTTGAGATCAGCCGTCTGGAAGCCCGGGAGCGGGGGCTTCTGCTGGATCGGCAGCTGGCCAGAATGTTGGATGATCGGGGGGGAATGCGCCGCTCCCTGATCCAGATCGATTCGGTCTCCCAACAGATCGCCTCCCTCAGAGAGCGCCTGACCCGCCTGGATGTGATGGTTCCCCGGGGCAACTGGCAGGTGGACGGCCCGCCACCCATCACCCTGGAGGGACGTTATTTCCATCGGGGAGAGCCGATCATCACCCTGATTCCAGCCCACGCCCGAGAGATGAACGTCCTGCTTCCCCAATCGGATCTGGCTCTGGTAGAGTCTGGAAACGGGGCGTTGATCCGCCTGCTGGGAGATCCAAAACAGATCTATACGGGAAAGGTGCACCACGTCACCCCGGTGGCCAAGGTGGATGGCCCCAACCGACTGTTTCAGGTGCGCATCGGCCTGGAGATCCCCCCGGGCTCCTCCCCCCCGCCCCCCGGTTTGAGTGGCGAAGTGCGAATCGTGGGAGATAATCGCCCCCTCTGGGAACACCTCCTGAGACCCATTCGCTCCACCCTGCGGGCTGATTTGTGGATTTGACCGAGAAATAAGTAGAGGCAAGGAGAGGTAACGCGGGGTGGTGGGAGACAACAGGCGTGAAGCTGGGAGATGAAAGAGCGGGCACGGGGAGAAGGGGTGTGATAAAACCACGGAGTGGCCCTGATCGATGGGGTCCACCATGCGATTGGAAAATATTCGAAACCAGCATCACCGGGAGAGGGATGTAGCGCCCATGAAAATCCGGCAAACAAACCATCACCACCCACCCACCTGGTCCATCTCGGGTATCGGGGGATGGCTGGCTCTCTGTCTGCTGCTGGTGAACATCTCTGCCGCCCAGGGGGGAGAGGATCGGGATCTGTCGGTGCATCTGCGGGGGGTGGTGCTGCCAGTCAAGCAGTCAAAGCTGGCCCTCTCCCAGTCGGGCACCCTGGTCTCTCTGATTCGGGAAGGAACGGTGGTCAAAAAAGGGGCGGTGCTGGCCCAACTGAAAGAGCGCTCTCCCCGTCTGGAGGTGGCTCGGATGAAGGGGGCGTTGGCGGGGGCCAAGCTCGATCTCACCCAGGCCAAGGGGGCCCTGGAAGTCGCCCAACTCTCTCTGGAGATGGCCCGCCATGAGCAACAAAAAACCGCCCGTCTGCAAGGGGAATCCATCGTCTCCCGGATGGCGGTGGAAGAGGCGGAATTTTCGGTGCGTCAAGCCCGGTTTGGCGTACGGGGAGCGGAGCTGGCGGTAAAGGGCGCTGAAAACAGCGTCAAGCTCGCTGAAAACAGCCTCCAATCCGCCCGCTTGAGCCTCTCCGGTTATCGACTGGAAGCCCCCTTCGATGGAATTGTCACCCATGTGATGGCCCAACCGGGAGAATGGACTGCCATGGGCAATCCCATCCTGGAGCTGGCGGATATGAATCACTTACAGATGATCATGGATGTCCCCCCGGCGCTGTTGCAAAATTTAACCCCCGGCACCAAAACCGATGTGCTGGATCAAGGCCGCAAGGTGGGGGTGGCCCGGGCGGAAACCCTCATGCCGTTTGTGGATCCCGCCAGTGGTTTGCAGAGAGTCATCTGGCAGGTCACCCCCCAAGCGGGGCAGGTGCTGTCAGGCCGCTACATGACCCTGCGCCAGTGGCAAAACGAATGATATAGCAATTCGAATCAAGAATTGGACATATGCCGCTGTACTTTTGTCGTCATTCCCGCGAATGCGGGAATCCAGAGTTGTCTGGCACGAACCTTTCCAGATCTTGCTTCACTTTCAGCAAAACACCGGCCTTTCTTGAAGATTTGATTTTTCCTTGAGGGCAATCATCAGCCCCTGGATCCCCGCCTTCGCGGGGATGACGAGTCAGGGAAGAGTGTCCAATTTTGAGATAGAATTGCTATAGTGCTCCACCAAAGGGACCGTGCCTGCCGAAAGGGTCCTATCTGCCGAAGGGGCCGAGCTGGATTTCGGATCAAAAAGGGGGGGGAACAATGAACCAACGCGTTGGTTGGTGGATTCCGGGCTTGATGATGGCCGGGCTTTCAACCCTGGGGGCACCCATTGGGGTAGCCGCCCCCCTCGCCCCTGTTCAAGAAGCTCCCCCCGCTGAAAAAACATCCCCTGGCCAGGAGGGGATGATTTTGGCCCGGGAAGCCACCCTGGAAAAATCCCTCTCCGAAACCAAAACCATCCCGCTCCCTGCCGCCACCAAGGGAATCACTCTGGATGAATGCCTGGCCTTGGCTTATCAACAAAACCTGGGACTCGCCATCAAACGGGAGGCGGTTTTGGGTAAACGGGCCAGCGAGTCGGCCAAATTCAGAAAAATGCTGCCATCGGTCAACCTGGAATCAAGCCGCTACGATTACATCCAAAACACCGAATCCGGCGGCAGCCTCGCAGAATCCTATGAATCGTCCATCACCATCACCCAGCCCCTCTATCGGGGAAAGGCCCTCTGGAGCAGTTGGAAGAGTGCGGGTATCAGCAAAGAGCAGGCAAGCCTGGATGCCGAACGACAAGCAGAAACCCTCACCCGGGATGTCAAAAAAATCTGGTATCAGCTCCTGGAAGCCGATCAACTGCTGACGGAGACGACTTCCTCCCTGGAAAGGCTGCAACAGCACGAAAAAAATGCCGAGGCGTTTTATCAGGAGGGGCGTTACTGGCGCAATGAGGTGTTGCAGGCTCGGGTGGAGGTGGCCCAGGGGGAGCAAAAGGTGATCGAGTCGAAAAACAAGGTCGCCCTGGCCAAATCCCGCCTGAACCGCCTGTTGAGGCAACCCCTGGAAACACCCCTGAATCCCCAAGGGGATCTCAGCTGGCAGGATCTTTCCTGGAGCCTGGAGTCAGCCTATGATCATGCCCAGGGGGAGCGGCCTGACCTGAAAAAAGCGCATTTGGCCATCGAGTCGGGAGAGTGGGGGGAGGAGAGCGCCCGGGCGGGGATGTTGCCGACGGTGGATCTTTCGGCCAGCTGGAGTTGGGAGGCGGACGATATCCATTATCGGGATACCGATACCGAAGGCCATATCTCCTTGAATCTGGATTGGGATATCTGGGAGTGGGGCCGCACCCGTCAGGAGGTCGCCGCCGCCCGCTCCACCACCCGGCAAAAGCGCCTGAGCCATCAGGAGATGGTAGATAAGGTGCGTCTTGAAGTCAGAGAAGCGTTCCTCAACGCCCAGGAGGCTTCACTACGGGTAGGGGTTCTGAAAAAAGCCCTGGAGCAGGCGGAAGAAAACTATCGCGTCAACCAGATCCGCTATCGGGAGCGCCTGGGAACCGCGACGGATGTGTTGGATGCCCAGGAACTCCTCACCAAAACCCGCAAGGACCACATCTCCGCCCTGAGCAGCTATCTCCAAGCCCTGGCCACCCTGGATTTTGCCGTGGGCCGGGAATTTTCAG
>JADFZT010000120.1 GCA_015232395.1 Magnetococcales bacterium
CAGGGCGCTATAAAGCTGGGTTTTGTCAATGGGTTTGGTGATGTGGTCTCGAGTTATTGGGCCGGGAGTTATGTGGAAGAGTTTGCGGATCGGGGGATCACCAGTGGCTGTGATGCCAGCAACTTTTGCCCCAGCCGGGAGATCACCCGAGGGGAAATGGCGATCTTTCTGGTACGCGCCATCTATGGCACGGGTTACGCTCCTTCTGCCGCTACCGGGACGGTCTATGGCGATATCTCTTCCAGCTACTGGGCGGCGTCTTATATCGAGCAACTGGCAGCGGATGGCATCCTCGACGATACACTGGATACCACTCGGGAATGCGATAGCGGCAACTTCTGTCCCAGCCTGACCATCAATCGGGCGGAGATGGCGGTGTTTCTGGTGAAGGCGTTTGGGTTGGAGTAAGCCTGGTAAAACCAGACTATTTCAATTCGAATCCTGAACTCATTGAGTAGGGGGAGCAATGAAACAGCGCGATTTTCTGGTCTACCTGCTGGGCTTGTTTTTTCTCATAGTCCCGGTTTTCCCGGCTTTTGCTACTACCTTTGAGGATGCCCCTGAAAGCCATTGGGCCTATTCCAAAATCGAGGTGTTTTCCGAAACCGGCATCACCAGCGGTTGCGATGCATCCAACTATTGCCCGGACTCGACCTTGCAGCGCTCGGAAATAGCGATTTTTTTGTTGCGGGCCAAATATGGCTCGAATCACTCCCCCCCGGCCCAAAGCGGGGATGTATTCGAGGACGTGGTGGATGGCTACTGGGCCGGGAGCTGGATCGAGGAGTTCGCTTCTCTGGGCATCACCAGCGGTTGTGATGCATCCAACTATTGTCCGAGCCGGGAGATCACCCGGGCAGAGATGGCGGTTTTTTTGTTGCGCACCCTCTACGGATCCGACTATTCCCCGCCAGACGCCACTGGAACCGCTTTCGCTGACATCTCTGCGGATTATTGGGCAGCCACCTATATCGAAAAGCTGGAAAGCGATGGTCTGGTCTCCGGCACCACCGAGCCAGGCCGCTGCGACGACAGTTTTTTTTGCCCAAGCTTTACCCTCACTCGGGCAGAGATGGCAGTCTTCCTCGTGCGGGCCTTTGAGCTTTCCACATCTGAAAACGATTCTGACGGCGATGGTGTGGACGACGATGCCGACGCCTTTCCCAACGACTATACCGAAACTCAGGACACCGACAACGACGGCACCGGGAATTATGCCGATAGCGACGATGACGGCGACGGTCTGCCGGATACCTTCGAGGCGCAGTATGGCCTTGACCCCCTGGATGAAAACGATGCCGCGGTGGATGCCGATGGCGACGGCGCCAGTAATCTGGCAGAATATCAGGCCGGCACCGACCCCACCGTTGACGACACCTATCCGGCGCCCGTGCCCGCTACCGGACAGGAGGTCGCCCATCAGGATGGAGACGACGGCGACCTGCAACCCGGCACGGCCTGGCCCGATCCCCGCTTCACCGACAACGGCGACACCACGGTGACGGACAACCTGACCGGTTTGATCTGGATGCAAAACGCCAACTGTTGGGGATCCACCGACTGGTATGAGGCCTTGGTACTTGTGGCAAGGTTGAACAGCGGTTCGGAATCCTGCGATGGCTACGGCGGTGGCCATGCCGATTGGCGCCTGCCCTCGCTGCTGGAGCTGGAAAGCCTGCTGGACATGGCCGAATACGGTCCGGCCCTGCCCGCCGATCATCCTTTCACCGCCGCCCAGAGCAGCCTCTACTGGAGCGGCACCACCGGCGTGGACGACACCAGCGCCGCCTGGTACGTCTTTTTTCGCAGCGGTTACATCCACACCCTTGGCAAAAGCAGCAGTCTGAATGTCTGGCCGGTCCGGGGTGAAACCGATCCGGATGCCCTGGCACCGGTGCCCCGCACCGGACAGACCACCTCCTATGCGGTGGGGGATGACGGCGACCTACAGACCGGCCTGGCCTGGCCCGAACCCCGCTTCGCCGACAACGGCGACGGCTCGATCACCGACAACATGACCGGGCTGATCTGGATGGAGAACGCCAACTGCTGGGGATCATACGATTGGTATGATTCCTTGAACCTGGTGGCGGGATTGAATGCGGGCACGGAATCCTGTGACGGCTACGGCGGCGGCCATGATGACTGGCGCCTGCCCACCCGGCGGGAACTGCAGAGCCTGGCCGACCGGGAACGCCACACACCCCCACTTCCCGCCGGCCATCCGTTCCACGGAATAACCGGCGACGGTTTCTGCTCCAGCACCACCTACGCCAACTTCAGCAACGAAACCTGGCACGTGCACCTCAACAACAACGGCAGCGTCCACACCAACGCCAAAATCACCAACTATTATGTCTGGCCGGTCCGCGGTGGCAGGTAGACGATCCGTACACTCGCCTGTCCTCCTTGAAAACTCCGTTATCGTTGTTTTTATATCCTTTTCTCAAACATCCGTCTACCATTCCGGAGGATGACAAGCCCTCTGTTTTTCCGCCTCCGCGCCCTCATCCGGTAACCGGGCGGAGATGGCGGTGTGGCTGGTGAAGGCGTTTGGGTTGGAGTGACTTTCAGGTGAGAGGATGGGTGGTGGGTGAGACTCCCCACCTTTCCCGCTGCTTTTCCCACTCCACCGGAAACGGCTTTTTTCAACTCAGAGATGGTGATCCCCTCCGGCTGCCGGCCATCGAGAATGGCATCTACGATATCAGGAGCCAGCAGGGTCAGCATCAAGGTCCGGGAGACCCCAGCCCGGTCCACCTTTTCCGCCTCGGCCAGTTGGGTGATGGAGGGATACTGACTGGATTCCAACATCCCCTTCTAGAGGGGACGGGCGATTGCGGAGTGGAAGGTGGTCACCGGAGTTACATCCAAAAACTGAAGAAAACCGTGTCTGAGCACTGGGCTTCGGAGATCAGTTCGACCGTGTTTGGCTCAACTTGACGATGCCCGTCAGGGAGTATCTCTTTCAGTTGCGCGAATAATGGCCTCCAATAACACAGTCTTTTTGATTGGTTTGGTCAAGTGGTCGTTACAGCCAGCTTCATAGCTTTTTCCCTCGTCCTCACGCATGGCGTGAGCGGTAAGAGCAATAATCGGTATGGGTGTGCGGTTCGCCTTCCGCTCCATAAGTCGAATTTGACGAGTAGCCTGCAGACCGTCCATGACCGGCATCTGCACATCCATCAACACAAGGTCAAAGTGTTCATCCATTATCCGATCCACTGCTTCCTGACCATTTTCCACAACTGCCAATTGATAGAGCTCTCTCTTTAGATAGGATTGCAACAGAAGGACATTGTCGGGGGAATCCTCGGCAATCAGAATATGTAGGGATCTTTTTTTCTGTAGTGTTGGGAGTAGCCCACCAACCTTAGCAGATACTGCTTTTCCCAAAGCCTGGGCCGTGTTTAGGGCTGACAACAGATCACGTCGTTTCAGGGGCTTGATCAGATAGGTAGCATTTAGTTCCTGGATTTCCAGGATGGTTTTGCGGTCCGGTTCCGGGAGCAACACTACCAACGGTATGGAAGTACCGATGGTATCGGAGCGGAGCACTCGGATGCAGGCCAACACCACTGCCATCTTTTCATCACCGCTCTCGATGATAACGGCTTCTGGTGGTTCACCCTTTTCCAGAGCATTGTCGATGCCGGCAAAACCCTGGTGTCGTGCTACTTTCAGGCTGACAGTTTCCAAAAAGTTTTGCACCACTGACAGAAAAGATCCTTCCCCTGCCAGCAAAATGCGCATTCCTGCTCTCAGATCGGAGTACAATTGTTTATTCAGGGGGTGTGCCACAATAGCCATGGGGATGGTCAGGTGAAACCGGCTGCCATGCCCTAAATCGCTGCTAAGCTGGATTTCTCCCCCCATCAGGTTGACCAGTCGGCGACAGATAGCCAGTCCCAGGCCAGTACCACCATAGCGCCGGGTTACGCTAGCATCCCCCTGGTTGAAGGCGTTGAAGATTACCTGTTGTTGGTCTGCGGGAATACCAATCCCGGTGTCTTCCACCTCTAACAGGACCTGTTCGGGCATCGGCTCGGACACCCGCACCTTGATCTCTCCCTGGTGGGTAAACTTGATGGCGTTGCCGATAAGGTTGATGAGCACTTGGCGCAGTCGGGCCAGGTCACCCCACCGGACAGGAACCATGGTTGGGTCCATGTGTACGGTAAGCGCCAGATTTTTTTCCCGTGCACGTACTGACATGATGTCGGCCAAGTCACCGGTCAGCTCAGCCAGATCGATCTCCACCTGCTCCAATTCCAGGCAGTTCGCTTCAATTTTACTCAGGTCCAAAATATCATTGATGAGAGCCAGTAGGGTTTCACCAGCGCTGTTGAAGGAGCGCAGATAATTTTTTTGTTCAGTGGTGAGATCGGTATCTGCCAACAGATCCGCCATTCCCAATATAACGTTCATGGGCGTACGGATTTCGTGACTCATTACCGCTAAAAATTCACTTTTGGCCCGGTTGGCGGCGTCGGCTGCATTACGGGCCAGGATGAGCTCTTGCTGTACCCGTTTCAGATGGGTGATATCCGTGCCTACACTCAATACTTCGCCTGGTTTTCCATCATTCCCTGGCAGAGTTCGATTAGCCCACGCCACCCAGACCCGCTGCCCATCGCGGCAGATGTTTTCATTTTCATGGAAGGCAAAATCTTTGGGATTCAGGGCGATTTTTTGTAGCTGTTCGTATAAATTCCGTCCCCCAGTTTCAGTACTCGGGAGGATGGTCTCATAGATGGTTTTACCCAGAATATCTGCTTCCGGATAACCGAAATATTTCTGGGCAAAATCATTGAAAAAGGTAATGGTGCCGTTGGGTTTCCAGCGCAGGATGATACTGCGGGCGTGCTCCACCAGATATCGATAGTTGGCCTCCCTCTCTGCCAGAGCCTCCAGGGATTGTCTAAGTTCCTGGGTGCGTGATGCCACCCGAAGCTCAAGATCCTCTTTTGCCATACGAAGTTGATCCTCTCGATGGCGCACTTTGTCTACCAGATCATTGATGGCGGCGGCAATGCGTGAGAGTTCGTCAGAGCCGTCCACATCCAGAGGGGGAGCCAAGGTGTTCTCACCCATGGAACGAATGCCGGTATCCATAGCTTCTACCCGGGAAAGTAGCCAACGGAAAATGACCCGCTCTACCAGAAGAAAGGCCAGTGCCGCCGCAACCAGCGTAAGTATCAAGGTGCGTACGGTCATTTCCTGGTAAAATTTGTCAGGAATAGCCGTATTGAAAACGGTTTTGCTGTAGTAGCGGAAACCGCTGATGACATCACGTCTAGGTAACTGGTTGTAGACCGTCAGTCGGTTCGGTGCGTGAATTTCCACACGTCCTTCAGCCAATAGTCGGGAGGCTACTTTAGAATCCATGGGGATCCCTTCCCGCAGCAAGGACCATTGGGCCAGATCGTCGGCGATGAAAAGGTCCAATTCAACCAGGATGTCGCTGCTATCGACCAGACTTTGGAAAAACTCTTCGAGAAAAAAACGTTTTTGCGCCACACTGCCAAAGGTTTCAGCCCCTTCCCACATGTTGAAAGAGGCTTCCACCAGATAGTCTGCCTGCTGAGGGCCGTGATAGGCATATTTTTTGATAATTCCGGTCTTGTTGGACATGGAGATGCGGTCCACCTCCACCCTGCCACTGTGCAACAGTCCCTCCAGTTTGGTCTTCAGCCCCTGGGAAAGGCTACCCAGGTTCAACCCCAGGTCGGGGGGGAATGTCGTGTTAAAAATCACCAGCTCTGTATCGATCAGATAAAGGTCTCGCACTGAATAGGCGGTGGCTATGGTATTGAGCGCCTCCCGACTCCATTGGGCGGGGGGAGGACCTGCGGCGATGCGTTGGGCGATTTCGGGTAGCACACTCTTGAGACGCTGATCCAACTCCGCTTCCACATCAGCCATGAACAAATCAAAGGAGCGAAATTTGTTTTGTAGTTCCTGGTGGGTCTCGCGGATGCGTTGGTCCTGTTGGTTGGTAAATTGGTCCAGAGCAAGCTGCCGTACACCGAAACCGACAATGGTCGCTGTGATGACGATCATAGCGAGCAAAAACAAGGTGAGGCGAATCTTCATGGTGTGAAGAACCAGTTGGAGGGGACTGGAAATAGAATCCTCTTATGCTTTCCACCAGGATTCCCCCCTCCAGGAAACAGGTAGGATGCCATTGTCACCCTTTCGCAGGCCCAATGTCTATTTCGAAATCAAAATTTTTTGTAACTGCTCTCCCCCTATTTGATTTTGCCAGCCAAAGCCATTTGAATGGCGATCGTAACTGCTGTCCCTTCCGAAAACCTCGTATGGCCCAATTTGGTGTGCCAACCCTGAGGGCGAAGTGTAGCTTATCTGACTGTCTCAAATCTGCGGTCCATCATAGTTCTTCATACGAGCCAGGATAGGACAAAATGGGGGCGGTCACAAGATTGGCCCGTTCCTATTGCTTTTGTTCGGAAATCAGGAATTCGCCCCCCACAACCTTAGCCGCCAAGACCGCCATCTGATGTCCGCTTCCTCCTATCGGGAATTGCGGAATCGTGGTTTTGCAGAATGGGAGGTCATCACCGGAGTTACGTCCGAAAACTGAAAAAAAACCGAGCCTGCGCGCTGGGATTCGGAGACCGGTTCGACCGTGTTTTGCTCAATTTGACGATGCCCATAAAACTTTGCCGGTCAACTTTTTTTAATGGCTCGTCTGGACAAATCCAAGGCCACTTCATCCTGGTCAACCAAACTAACCGTCATCCATGCTTTAACTTCTGCCTGATTTACAAGCTCAAAAGCCTCTTTTTTCTCCAAGCCGCTATCATTGGCTATAAAACTGTAAATATACCAGGTTTCTCCGAGAGCACTTTTCAACAGTCGCCTCCATCTTTGCTTGTTTCCAGAGATGTTTATTTCTATCAGGCTTGACCACTGTTCCGCAAACTCTTTCAAAAGCAATTGTTTCATAAAAATCTCTGCATTCTATTTGTAGTATGGCCAACATGACAAAAAAATCGGCATTTATTTTCAGGAACTGTTCTCGATCATAGATATAATCGAAAACAGTTCCTTACTGTTATCAGCCTTGAGATGCCATTTTACATCCCCATTCCGCCCATGCCACCCATGCCATCAATGGATGCTGGAGAAGGCTCATTTTTTGGCATCTCAGCCACCATAGCCTCAGTTGTAATCAACAAACCGGCCACTGAAGCAGCGGACTGGAGGGCATTGCGCACAACCTTAGCCGGGTCAATAACGCCTCGCATTACCAAATCGGTATAATCGCCGTTGGCGGCGTCATAGCCGAAGTTGGCGTTGCTGTTTTCCAAAATTTTATTCACCACCACGGACCCTTCTGCGCCTGCGTTTTCGGCAATAACGCGAACTGGTTCTTCCAGCGCCCGGCGGACAATATTGACGCCTACTTTCTGGTCATCGTTGGCGCTTTCGATCTTGTCCAGGGATTTGCGCGCTCGCAGCAGAGCGATGCCGCCGCCGGGAACGATTCCCTCTTCCACCGCTGCGCGAGTGGCGTGCAGGGCATCATCCACGCGATCTTTACGTTCTTTCACCTCAATCTCGGAAGCGCCGCCCACTTTGATGATGGCAACGCCGCCAGCCAGCTTTGCGAGACGTTCTTGGAGCTTCTCCTGGTCATAATCGGAGGTGGTTCCCTCAATTTGGCCACGAATCTGATTCACTCTCTCCTTGATCTGTCCAGCACTGCCCGCGCCGCCTACAATGGTCGTTTCATCTTTACTGATAATCACGGACTTAGCGGTCCCCAGCATGTCGAGGGTGACGTTTTCAGTCTTTACGCCCATATTCTCGGAAACGACAGTCCCGCCAGTAAGAGTTGCGAGGTCCTCCAGCATGGCCTTGCGGCGGTCGCCAAAGCCCGGAGCCTTGACCGCGCACACTTTCAGGCCGCCCCGCAGTTTGTTGACGACCAGGGTGGCCAAGGCATCCCCCTCCAAATCCTCAGAGATCATCAACAAGGGCCGGGAGGATTGAATGACGCTTTCCAGGATAGGGAGTATCTGCTGTAGGTTGCTGATCTTTTTTTCAACCAGCATGATGAAGGGCTCATCCATCTCCACCAGCATCTTGTCTGGATTGGTGACGAAATAGGGGGAGAGATAACCCCGATCAAACTGCATGCCCTCCACCACGTCCAGGGTGGTTTCCAACCCCTTGGCGTCCTCAACGGTGATGACGCCCTCTTTGCCTACCTTGTCCATGGCCTCGGCGATCATGGCTCCGACCTCTTTATCGCTATTGGAAGAGATAGCGCCTACCTGGGAAATCTCCTCTGAGCTGGTGATCTCCTTGGCGCTTGTTTTAAGCGCCTCCACCACTGCGTTTACAGCGGAATCAATGCCCCGCCTGAGATCCATGGGGTTCATGCCGGCGGCAACCGCCTTCATGCCCTCACGGGCCAGGGACTGGGCCAGAACGGTGGCCGTGGTGGTGCCATCTCCGGCTTCGTCGGAAGTCTTGGAAGCCACCTCTTTCACCATTTGAGCGCCCATGTTTTCAAACTTGTCCGCCAGTTCGATCTCTTTGGCTACGGTCACGCCGTCCTTGGTAACGCGAGGAGCGCCCCATGATTTGTCCAGCACCACGTTGCGGCCCTTGGGCCCCAAGGTCACCTTGACCGCGTTTGCAAGAATATTTACGCCGTCCATCATCCTGTTTCGGGCATCTGCACCGAATTTGACTTCTTTTGCGGCCATGTTTATTTCACCTTTTTTTAATATTGGCATCTATTGACCAATAACGGTTTTTGCAGCTCTTATTTAATGACGCCCAAGATATCGCTTTCCCGCATGATCAAGAGTTTCTCATCATCGATCTTGACCTCTGTTCCTCCATACTTGGCAAAAAGCACTCGGTCGCCGACTTTGACATCCATGGTGCGAATACTTCCATCATCGCCTACGGCGCCTTTGCCAATAGCGATCACTTCACCTTCGACAGGTTTTTCCTTGGCTGTATCAGGGATGAGAATGCCTGATGCGGTTTTTTCCTCTTCCTTGATGCGTTTGATGACAACTCGGTCGTGAAGGGGACGAAATTTGATTTTCATGGTCGGTTTTTTCTCATTACATAGTTGTAAGGTGGCAAATCCCCCTGCAGGAGGGCAGGGACGGCAAAAACCTTGAAGATCTACGTCGGCGTAAAAATGCCAAGCGCATCAATCAATGTTTTTTTCCGTATGGGTTTAGATAGATGGAGGTTGCAACCAGCCTTTCGGGTTTTTTCAATATCACTCTTCATGGCGCTGGCGGTGAGAGCCAGAACTGGACGCCGTGCAATCCAATATCGCCCTGGCCAAAACCGGCTCAAGCGACCAGAGCGCCACTTTTGCCGATGT
>JADFZT010000121.1 GCA_015232395.1 Magnetococcales bacterium
TCTCCATGGTGGCTGGAAGTCTACACCATGAGCCAGAGGCACGCACCAATTGCCCCCGAAGGGGGCGTCATGTTCCCGATATCCCGGCCCTGATGAGATGGCTTTCCTCGTTGAAGTGCTGAACCCAGAATTGGGCAGTCGGGTGTCAGCGACAACGATGCCATGCAGCAGATCTTTCCTGCTTTCAGGATTGTAGTGAAACCATCATCTTTTCATCGAATCCATGGTGAATGACATTGATCCCGTCCCAAGCCTCAAGCACCTTTTGAGAAGGCATACCAATCTGAAATGGAAAGAGAGACGGGTGCTGGGTCAAGGTACGAATCGATTCCGGTTTCCCTTCCCCTGCCGCCAACCGGGCTACCACCATCCACAGGCTCACAGCCTCACTATTGATGAACCTCTTTTCCTCTTTTAACCGGTAGATCCCTTTGGTCGGCGTATCCTCCAACACTCCCCAATCAGCAAATACCCGAAGAACGCGCCTAGCGGCCCTGAATACCGTTTCCCTTTCACCATACCGTTCTCTGAGACGCCGCTGGACCTGGGCCGAACTGATGGTTTCCTGGAGTTGCAACAGGCGGCCTGTGGCTTCCGCTACTGCCCCGAAAAAGGGATAGACCGCCATGGCCATCCCCCAGTGGATGGGCAGATGTTGGCGCTCCGGCAACTCCCGGATCAATTCCAGGCCCTTGTCCCGGATAAATGGCCATTGGGGACAGCCCGTCAACCAGATCCTCAACAAAATGGAAATGGCTTTCTCCCGGTTCCCCCTCTGTGCTGTCCCGCCGACGGAGAGCTTTTCCTGAAGAATTTCCTGCAGGCTGGCGGTAACTTCCTTTCGGTCCATTCCCGCCAGCGCCAGATTGGCGGTCCGCTCCATCCAAGACAACTGGATTCTTTGACTGAACCCTATTTGTCCTGCCCCCCTCATTTACGAGCTACACTGATTTGCACGACTGGCACGATCACCTCTTCCATGGATATTCCCCCGTGTCCCACAATGCGGCTGCCTTTTCCTATAAAGGCGGAACGTCGGGTCGACAGCAAGGAATGAAAACCCTCCGGCAAACCATGGTCAGGCCACTCAAGGCTCTCCGCAAACTTCCCATGAATGCTTGTCCGTAACTCCTTTTCCGGGTAGATGCGGCACCGCTCCCCACGTACATCCGCAATGACACCCTCGGTTGGGCGACCGCAACCCAGCGCCTCCACATTTCCATGATCCGACGTCAGGTAGATCTCAAACCCATGGACATGGCACAGCTCAAGCAATTTGGTCATGAAACCATTGCGGGCCCACTGCCGTACCGAAGCATGCATGCCAGCCGATCCCAACTCCATGCCGTGCATGATCTTGTCCACTTTGTCCACAACCAGACCGGCGGCCCGAACGCGGTGATCGGAGAGAGCCTCTTCAACCTCATCCAAAGATCCATCACCCAACCCCTTCAGATAGGCGGTCTCATGGGCAGCAAGACCTTGTCCCTCCCAGAACTGCTGCCAAAGCGCCGGTTCCTGCCTGGTGGTCTGAATTGTGGTCGGGAAGAAAAGGGGCGCCTTTCCAGAAAAAATCGCTTGCCTGGAGACGGATGTCAGGGTGGGAACCCAGGCGAAGACGCCATCTTCGTGAAAATTGAAATCAGGCGATTGCTCTGTCAGGACTTCCTTCAGGGTGAACCACTGATCCAGAGCCAGCCCATCCATCACGATCAGGACGATTTTGCCATTGCCGTCACCCTCAAGCTTCCTGGCCATGGCGCGGGGAATGTGGTGCACCATGACGGGAGGCGACGGCGGTTGGTTGTGCAGCCCCCCGAAACGCTGGGTCATCCAGGATTGGAACGTGGCGTCCACTCGCTGGCGGAGCGCGATGAATGACTCCTGATGCTCAGAAGTCAACGGTCGCTCGGGATCATTCGCCATCCGGGTGAGTTGCCCCCAGAGACGGGCATATTGAATCCACTCCCGATGCCGCCCATCCGCTTCCGGCAAGGTGGAATCGCATTTTTCCAGCAGCCCCTCCAGACGCCGTTTCCGGTCCGCTTCCGGATCACTGAAAACGCCAACTTCCACCCAGTTCAGCTTGAGAAGCCTGGATTTTTCGACGGATACCGGTTGCAGCATCCCTTCCAGAAACAGGTTATCCACATAGATCCGCACATCGTCGTGGTCAAAGGGCAGAATGGCGGGCCCACGATGCTTCATGCCGTAGGAGGAAACATGCTCATCCGGTGACATCCAGGGATTACCTTCCAACCTTTCCAGAAGGCGGTTCAAAAAAACCGGCCAGCGCTCTTGGAGAAAACCGAAAAAGGCATCCCGGTCCGGAACGATCTCCCCCAGCGGCCACTCATCAAACCATCCTGATTGCTGTAATTGACCAACCAGACGGTCATCCAGTATCCCAGGGATCCGTTGGTCCTGGTAATGGCGGCGCAGCAGAACGCGGAGAAGGTCGGATGGTTGTCGGATCAATTCCGGAGCGATGCCGAACACATGCCGGAGGATAAAATCCTTGGTAGCGTTGTCACCCATGGGCTCGCCGGCGTGGCGGGCAAGTGCTTGGTAAAGAGTCCCGATTTCCGACCGGTCCAGGGCGGCCAGCACCGGATAGCTCAAGCCGGGGAAGAGATCAGCAAGATTGAAAGAGAGCCGTCGGCTTGTCTGGAGAAGATCGTGAGGCAGGACATTCGAATCGGAAGCCAGCGTCACCACCAGATCAATCTGCTCGCCCTGATCCCACCGGGAACGGAACTTGGACTCAAAGGCAAACCGGAAGGCGACGGGATCCTCGTAGCGCATCAACTCGAATCCCCGGTCGTGGATGGTCTGAAGAATCCCTTCCTCCACCAGCAGACCGTCCGGGTCAGCAACGAGCGTCAGACGGGCGACCTGGGGGGTGAATTCCTTCAGGATCGTCTCGCGCCAGTCAACCATCGCGGCTCTCCCCACCCAGTTGCGTCATGAGCAACGGCGTCATTTCCGGCATTACCTCTCCCCTGGCATCCAGTTCCTGCCCCCACTCCCGTTCCTCCTGGGCAAGCAGGGTAAGACGGTGGTTTTTCACTTCGGGAAGGCCGATCCGCTCAATGGCTTGACGGCGTATGGAGAAAGCGTATTCACTCTTTTCCCGTTCCTTGGCAAGCCGGTCCCGGTGGGTGGTCAGAAGCTCCTGATAAACCGGCTGACCATGGATCTCGGCAACCTCGACCGTTTGCGAAAATGTCATCCGGGCTGTATCGCCATGGAGATGGGCGCCAATGACGGCATCCCCGGTCAACAACTGGTCCCAAACCCGCCGCGCCGTGGGGCCTAGAACCCGTCCGTCGTCATGAACAAACAGAGGCATGACCCGCTGGCGATGCTCACCGACTCCCTGGATGGCAATACGCCACAGAGACCAGATGCCTTGAATCTGCCCGGAAAGACCGGGCAGATTGATAACCGGAACCGGTTGGCCGGGAACGAATCGAGGAAGGCCAGATGTCAGACCGCGAATGCGTGGATCCTCCAGGGTCAGATGGCGGGCCGCTGGGTTGTCTTCGGCATCCCTGGCGATAAAAACCGCGAGGCTGTCGTCGGGCGGTTGTCCCGGCCATTGTAGACGCCACCCCCGTTCCTGCTGTTCGGCGGTGCCGCCATGGGCACGCAAATAGCTTACGGTCATCCGTTCCACCCAATGGGGCAAGGGATGGATCATCATGCGTTGCGCCTCTCCGGGATCCAAATCACGGGTCGTTCCCATAAGCGATTCGCTCTCCCGAGCGGATTCCGCGCCTTCCCGGATACGCCCGATCATCTCCTCCACGGCAGGCTCCACGCGGTCGGGATGGAGGATGGCCTCGATGTGGAGATCGTCAAACATCTCTCCGGCCTGGGCGGAATCAAGCACGTCGCCGGTCTTGTCGATGCCGAATTCCCGGTGGATGACGGCAAGCTTCTCTTCCAGGACCTCCTGCACCCGGTACTCCACCGTCTCCTCAAAGACGAAATTGATGGCGCGGACCACATGTTTCTGCCCGATGCGGTCCACCCGGCCGATACGCTGCTCAAGACGCATGGGGTTCCAGGGGATGTCGAAGTTGATCACCACATGGCAGAACTGAAGATTCAGTCCTTCGCCGCCGGCATTGGTGGAGATCAAAATCCGCTTTTCTCCAGCGAACGCCTCCTGGGCCTGTTTGCGCTCCTCCATGCTCATGGAGCCGTTCAAGCAGGCCACCGGGAATCCGCGATCCTCCAGAAAGCCCTTGAGCATCTCCTGGGTGGGCACGAACTCGGTGAAGATCAGGATCTTGAGGTCGGGATCGTTCTCTTCTTGCTGTAGGGTGTAGATCCGATCCAGAAGCGCTTCGGCTTTGGCGTCCGGGCCCGCTTCTTCGCATTGGCGGGCGGCGTCCAACAGAATATTCACCTCGGCCCGTTCATTCTTGATTCCCTTCAGGCGGGATGCGAGCAGGGTTTCCAGCAGATCCTGCCCGTCCATGTCCATCAGATCATCATCTGGATCCGTTGGGAAAAGGGAAAGCTGGGCATCGGGAATTTTGAGCGCTTCCAGACGGCGTTCCATAGTGGTGCGAATGGCGCGAGTGCTGGAAGTAACCAGCCGTTGCATCAGAATAAGCAGGAAACCGACGGCATTGCGCTTTTTGCGCATGGCTTGGTTGTAGCCCAGCCGGACATATTCGGTGACCGCCTCGTAGAGGGCCTTTTGCCGGTGGTGGCGAGCCTCCCAGGCCACGGGAAAAAGCTGGGTACGGCGTGGTTTAAAAAGCGGCTTGCCATCCGCATTGATGGCGCACCGTTTTTCTGTTCGGATCACGTAAGGATGCACGCGTTCTCGGGTGACGCTGGACGGGCTGGGGAAATTGTCCGCGTCCATCAGGGTGAGCAGGCGATGAAACGCGTCCGTCTTGCCCTGGTGGGGAGTCGCAGAGAGCAGCAGCAGGTAGGGAGCGGCTTCGGCGAGTCCCTGGCCCAGTTTGAAGCGAGCAACCTGATCGGTGCTGCCTCCCAGCCGGTGGGCTTCATCAACGATGATCATATCCCATCCGGCGGCGATCAGCCCATCGAAGCGGTCCCGATTGTAGTCGGCCACTTTGGCACGAGACCAACCACGGCGCTTCTCCAGGGGTTTGACCGAATCCATGGGGCAGATCACCTGGGAGTGGCTGCGCCAGGGATTTTCCTCTCCGGCAATGCGGCGGTAACCGGCGAAATCCCCGGGCAGGAGCAGGCGGAAATCCTCATTAAAATGGGTCTGCATCTCAGCCACCCATTGGGTGACCAGTCCTTTGGGGGCGATGACCAGTACCCGGCGGACCAGCCCGCGCAGTTTCAGCTCTCGAATGATGAGCCCCGCCTCAATGGTTTTGCCAAGCCCTACTTCGTCGGCCAGGAGATAGCGCACCTGATCGCCAGCCATGGCCCGGGTCAGGGCGTGGATTTGGTGGGGCAAAGGAATGACCGATGATTCGATGGGAGCCAGCAGGACGTCGTGAGTCAGGGCGTCGGCCACTCGGGCGGCTGTGGCGGTGTAGGTCAGTTGTTCCGGGCCGATGCCAGGGGCGCTTTCAATGGGAACAAGCTGGTCGGCGGGAACACGGAGTATAGAATTCTGGTCGGGGAGCCAAACGCGGCAGTACTGCTCCCCCCACAGGGATTGAGTGTTCAGCAATCGGCATGAGGATTGATGCCCGGCAACATGAAACCAGTCTCCGGTGATCATTGTATCCCCGGGGCCAGTTCACGGAGTTTTGACCGAAAATAGGAAAAGCTTGGAGATGCATTGATTTCCACGTCCATATGAGGAGAAATTTTCTCTGCCCACTTCGATTTTTCGGCTCCAATGGCCTGCCATCCTTGTTGGCCAAGCTTCCCAGATCCTCCAGGAAAGATGGCATCAGCCAATCGTTCCCAGGTTCCGCAAATACTGTCATTGACGTAACCATTCAGAACAGAATCCTTGGCGGCCGGATATGCGGTCTTGATGGCGGTCAGGTCCCCGAGAAACCAAGCTTCACCCTCTTCGATGGCAATACAAAAACGCGTTTCCGGCGCGGGATTGCAGGCATCCAAAACTCTGATCAACTCACCACGGAATGTTTTCAGGCACTTGTCGTCCAAATCGCAGACGATGATGACCGCTGCTGGATAATCATCGGGATAACTGGCGAAGGTATTGCCATAGCCACGCAGCAACCTTGGAAGCTGATCCAATAGAATACGCTTGCTTGGATCCGCCGTGCCCTGCAGGTTCTTGGGGATACGTCCCACACCCTTGTAGGGATGGATGTTGAATGTACCTCCATCTCCCAGAATTTTTGGAACCAACGTATCCAGTGCGGTTTTTCCGGATTGATCTTCCACGAGAATTTCAAAGTGCATGGCAATCACCGGGCATCCAGATAGTCGCTGTACCATAACCCACCCAGTGGGAGACCTTCTTTCACCATGCTATTGACGATTGAATCTTCACTTGCGCGTCGGATTGTCGAAAAACCATCCTCTCCCTTTTCAAGAATCCAAACCTCATCAGGTTCAAGCGCATCCACAAAGTAGGGTTGATGGGTTGTGATGAAAAGCTGAGAACCGCCTTTCAGACCTGTTGCATGGCGTCGAAATTCCATGGCCAACGTTTCAAGGAGTTTGTGGTATAGGCCATTTTCAGGCTCTTCGATACAGATGAAGGGTGGTGGTGATGGATCCTCCAGCAACAGCATATAGCTGAACATTTTCAGTGTTCCGTCAGACATTTGCTGTTGTGTGAAAGGTTTGGCAAATCCTCTGTCTTGGAAAAGAAGATAGAGATTATTTGTCACTTTATCCCGATGGGGTTTGATGGACCCAATGCCTGGGATCTTTATGGCAATATTATCCAAGATACGTTTAAAAATTTGTGGGTGATTACGGTCCAGATATTGGACCACATTCCCCATATTGTCGCCGTGTAGGTTTAAATGTTTCTGAATGCCAGCCTGGGGAATTTCACGAGCCGCATCTGGGGTAAAATAACTTAGATACCAGCTTTTGATAAATTGCTTGAATCGATTAATACGAGGATTTTCCTTGAACTGTTCGGCCAGGGAGACAATGGCCAATGTGTGAGGGTCTAATTCAACATCTCTCCTTTGGGCCGCATCACCCTCAACGCTATCATCACCAACCCAAACTTGGCCCTTGCCATTTTCCAGATATAGGAATGATTTCGGCGCACCCCTAGGTTGGTTTTTTGCTCTCTGTCTAAGTCTCTCTGAAAATACAATAGGGAGTCCTGTTTTTTGATTAAGACCAATGCTGATCTCATAGGTAATGGGACGTTCATTTTTTGCTTCTCTGTAGTAAATGGCAAATTTAATAGGCTCGTTCACTCCGAGAGAAACCAAGCGTTCAAACCCCCCGCGTTTGTGAGCATTACATGCAGTTTCAATGTCCGTTTCCATGCAATCCGCCAAGAACCCAAGGGCGCTGAAAATGGAACTCTTGCCCGATCCATTCTTTCCAATCACGGCCGTCATGGGCGTTAAAATTTGTGCCTTTTTAAAATTTGGATCCGTCCCGATTCGCCCCATGGCAATATCTTTGATGGAGCGAAAATTCTGGATTCGAAATCCTTCGATCATGGCCATTATTCATTCTCCGTTCTGGTAACCGCCTGGTCGTACCACATCAGCAGCTTGGCATCCTCCTGGAGGACGGCTTCGGGGATTTTTGCGGCTACGGCGACGATGGTGGGGTAGTCCTTCTCTTGCCACGCCTTGCGGAATCCGGCGCGGACGGCTTCCAGGCGGAAGAGCTTCAGTCGCTTATTCGTGCTGGTTCGGTACTCCTCGAACTCCCTGAGCAGGGAGCGCTCGCGTAGCTTCTCCAGATCGCCGGCCTTGTTGGGGTCTGGGACGTACCAGCGATCCTTGGCCTTGGCGCGCAGGGTGGGATCATCCTTGGTTAGGTTGCGCAGATCCTTGAAGTTGGTGGAAAGATAATTGTGGATCTGACCGGGGACCTCTCCCTGCCCGTTGTAGGGAATAAAATTCATTTCCAGAATTTCCGACAGTTCCGGCATCTTCTCGTGTTTCATCCAGCCAGCTCTGGTTCGCTCCATGAATTGCGGTTGGATCTCCTGGTAGCCTTGTGGTTTTGCTTTTAATTGCTGCTGAAGCCACCGAATGGTGGACACCTCGTCCACCACGTCCAAGGTGAGCTGTTTGACATGATTGGTGGTCATGCGCTTTTTGTCGTATTGGGGGATCTGCTCTTGAATGAAGAACATCCCGTCCCGTTCGGCAAAACGCTGGGTGAGACCCTGCAGAAATTCCGCTGACGAGAGTGGGACCGTCACCCCACGCTGGACATGAAAGGCCACCATGCGGTCAAAGAGAAAATAGCCCAAACGTTCCGCAATCACCTCCATCTCGCCATCCTTGGCGACGAAGACCGGAAGCTGTCGTAGATGGGTGCGGACAAAATCCCACACCCCTTCCTCGGTACCGGCGCTGATCTCAAATCGTTCTTCCAACCCGCCATTGGGCTTGTAGGCGGATATTACCAGATCCTGTTTCATAGCGGTGCTGGTTACCTGTCGGTAGGAGCCTTGTTGCTTATCCATGGTACGCACATCCGCCACCACGAACCCGGCGGCCAGCATCGCCTCCTGGATGGCGTTCCAGACGGCGTTCTTGGAGTTGTGGAATACCACCGTCATCCAGCGGCCCGGCTTCAGTACCCGGCAATACTCCCGGAAGCACTGTTCCATCAGGTGCTGATACTCGGGCATACCCTTCTTTTTGGCCTTGTCGACGATGGCCTCGGGCTGGGCGTCAGTGCGTACTCGATGCCAGGATTCCACCAGGAAGTTCAAATCAGCATAATAAATATTTTCACCAAAGGGAGGATCGGTGAAAATGTAGTCAACATGTGAATCTGGTAGTGGCAATAAAATTGTCGAAGCGGCACTGATTGAGACAGAAGTAGGAACCTGTTTGAACCCTTGAAAAACTTTTATAAGGCGCTTTAATTTTCCTTCATGAACGTACCATGGGCTCAGCTCAGAGTGCTGTGAAGGGACATAGTAGATCCCTTTCATATACTGGGAAACCTGTGAAAACCCAGTTGGCCTGTATGAGTTGCAAACGGATGTTGTCCAAAACCCCTGCTCTACAAACCATAGCAGCATGTTCTTAGTACGCGGATCTGAGTGGGCCTGTGCTTTGCGCCACAAGGTGGCCAAGGTATGAGTCCCCCGAAAAAAGTCCGTTCAAGCTTGATAGCATTCCCAGGCCAGTTGACTGCTTGATGTGAAAATCTCAC
>JADFZT010000122.1 GCA_015232395.1 Magnetococcales bacterium
GCTTCCGAAGCCCTGCAATTGCTGTTTGAAGGTCAGCGGCCCTCCTTCATGCAGTCTAACGAAGCTGAATAGTTACATTCAGGAAAAAACCGTTCAATTTGCCAAACGCAGGCGTATCGATCCACAACAGGTCATCCAGCGCTATCCCAAGGAGCTTTTCCAAGATCTCTGCCTCAATCACATGAGCCGGACCCTATCCCCCCGGGAGTATGAGCACATCGCCCGAATCGCAAGCCTCAAAGCCTGGAAAAAAAGCCCCAGCTTTGCAAAAATCATCTCTACTCTCCAAACATGGTTTCCAAGATAACCACCCCCAGACAACGACCAAATCACATCTCACCCGAAATCAACCCTTTCCTCTCCAAAAACAGCCCCAGCAACCTTCCCGCCTCCCGATGCCCATGGCGGTTCCAGTGCCCTCCCCCGCTGCCGTCAGAACCCTCCTGAAGACATTCAACACCATGAAAGCAGATCCCTGAAGCCTCATTCAGCGCCTGGAAGGGTTCCACCAACGAGAGATAGGGGATGTGGTGCTCCCTGGCGAATGCACCCATGCGCCGATTGACGAAGGTCAGATCCGCCTCGGGATAGCGCTCCAGATAGCGGGATCGGTTCACCCGGTTCACCTGATTGGCCTGGGTCACCATCATCAAAATGAAGGGGACTTCCCGCTCCCGACCCCATTGATTCATCTCCAGAAGCAATTTTTCGGTCAAGCTCCAAGCCCCCTGCCAAGCTGGGCTCATGGGGCCACCGAATTGGGGCAGGATGGGGGCAGGCGTGGCCTCAGAGGCAGGCAAAAGAGAAACGGTGGCCTCTGAGGTGGGTTTTGCCTGGAGGGTGTGATCCCCCCGGTCCATCTGGGATTGCCACTGAAAATAGACCGCTACAGCCAGGGTGACCAGCTGGGAGTGATCTCGAAGATGGTTTAGAAGCCGCCTTTTCCAGGCCGTGCGTTTATCACTGATATAGTCCGTAAATGCAGCCTCCACCAGGGGATCCCGGACGAGTTCTCCGGATTCATCCAGATCAAAATAGGGCTTGGCCGGGTCAAACTTGAGGTGGCGGCTGTTGTCCTGAAAATCGTTGCCGGGAAAAAAAGCCAGCACGATCAGGTTCGGGTCGAAGAGGGCTACTTGGTGTTGGAGGGTCAACCAGGCCTGGGCCGTGCCATAACCCGAAACCCCAAAGTTGAGCACTTCGACGCGGCCTGCCCGCTCAGAGTGGTTCAGGTGGGTTTGGAGAATGGCTGCAAAGTTTTGATCCCAGGGAACCTGCAAAGCCTCGGTAAAGGAGTCCCCCAGAATGGCGACCCTGAATACCCCCGGCGGTTTTTCCAGTGAAACATCTTGCCCCATCAAGCCGTGATTGTTGACCCGAATCCGCCCACCCCCCTCCTTGGTCCAAACGAGGTCGACGTTTTCCTTATGGCGGCTACCGGTCAGGGGGTCATATTGGTAAAGATGATAGTCGGAGATCAACTCGGTTGGAGCGATCGCATGATAGAGACGCACCCCCCCCTCCATCATCAACAAACCAACCATCAGGGCGGCTCCGAGAAGGGTCAGGTCTTTTACCACGTGAATTAACCTCCTCTCCCCTCGAAAGCCGCCCTGAAGCAGGGCTTAGATGTTTCTGCGCCCCTTATTCCACTACAATTTTCGGAAACTTGGAGGCCTCGAATCCCATGGTAGCCACCTTGGCCGCAATTTGGGATGCGATCTGGCGATATTTTTCACTCTGGGGACTCTCCGGATGGGCCACCAGGATGGGGGTACCCGCATCAGCATCTTCGCGGATCGCGCCATCCAGGGGAATGTCCCCGAGAAAATCGATCCCCGCCACCGCCGCTTCCCGCTTGGCCCCACCATGGGAAAAGATTTCTGCCCGGTGGTCGCATTTGGGGCAGATGTAGTAGGACATGTTTTCGATCACCCCGATCACCGGCACATCCACCTTGCGGAACATGTTGATCCCTTTTTTGACGTCTGCAAGGGCCACATCCTGGGGGGTGGAGACGATCACAACGCCGGTCAGAGGCACTTTTTGGGTCAGGGTCAACTGGGCATCACCGGTGCCAGGGGGCAGATCGACGATCAGATAGTCCAACTCACCCCATTCGATATCCCGCAGCAGTTGCTCCACCGCCATCCCCACCATGGGGCCCCGCCACACCATGGGGGTATCCTCGGGCATGAAAAAACCCATGGAGATCGCTTTCAAGCCGTAGGCCTCCACCGGTGGCAGGCGCTGACCCTCTTCCCCTTCGATGGGTCCACCTTGGATGTTGAGCATTTTGGGGAGGCTGGGGCCATAGATGTCGGCGTCGAGAATCCCCACCGAGGCCCCCGTCTGGCTCAAGGCCAGGGCCAGGTTGACGGCAGTGGTGGACTTGCCCACACCGCCCTTGCCGGATGCTACCGCGATGATATTTTTAACATCTGGAACCAATTCAGTTTCCATTTTGCGCCCCGAAGCCCGCACCTGAGCGGTCATTTCCACCTCAACTTCCGTCACCCCAGCGATAGCTGCCACCACGTCATGTGATTGTTTTTTAAGCAGCTCCTTCACGGGGCAAGCCGGGGTGGTCAGCTCCACCTTGAAAGCCACCCGACCCCCTTCAATCACCATATCCTTGATAAACCCGAGACTGACGATGTCCCGTTTCAGATCCGGATCCATCACCTTGCGCAATGCATCCAGAACTGCGCCTTCCTTGATTTCCGCCATGCCGTCATCTCCCAATAAGGCCAATATTTCACACCATTGTGACAAAGATTCAGGATTACCCCAGCGCTCCACTCAGTCAAGGGAGTGGGGTTTTTGAAAGTTAAAAATATCCATTTTCACAACCAGTTGCGTCAAGCTTCTATTTTAACAAAAATATATTGTGTTTTTTTTACCGTTTACGCTTTAATTCTCCATGTGTATCAATGTGTGGTTCCAAGCCCCGGAAAAGGGGTGTTTGGTCAATCCTCCAATTGGATGCGGCTACCATGACAGAGTTCCTTTTTATTCTGATCAGCACCATATTCGTCAATAATTTTGTTTTGGCGAAATTTTTGGGTGTCTGCCCGTTTCTCGGGGTTTCGAAAAAAGTAGAAACCGCCATCGGCATGACTTACGCGGTGATGTTCGTGATGACCCTGGCAGCGGTTATCTCCTGGTTGGTGCAGATGTTTATCCTGGATCCCCTGGGGCTGGGCTATCTGCAAACCATCTCGTTCATTCTCATCATCGCCTCGCTGGTGCAGTTGACGGAAATGGTGGTGCATAAGACCAGCCCGGTTCTTTATGCCTCCCTGGGTATCTACCTGCCCCTCATCACCACCAACTGTGCGGTTTTGGGTGTGGCCCTTTTGAACATCCAGAAGGAATTACAGTTTCTCCAAGCCACTTTTTTTGGGCTGGGAGCAGGACTCGGATTTGGGTTGGTGATGATCCTCTTTGCCGGTATGCGGGAGCGGATCGATCTGTCGGATGTGCCGGAACTCTTCAAAGGTTCGCCCATCTCCCTGGTTAACGCTGGCTTGATGTCCCTGGCTTTTATGGGATTCGCCGGAATCGTCAAATAGAGGAACCATCCCCATGATCGAAGCGGTATTGAGCATGAGTGGTATGGCCCTGGTTGCCGGGGTCGGTTTGGGATTCGCTGCCAAAAAGTTTCACGTTGAAAGCGATCCCATGGTGGACAAGCTGGATGAGGCGCTGCCCGCGACCAACTGCGGCAACTGCGGCTATCCCGGCTGTCGTCCCTATGCTGAGGCCCTGATGGGTGGCGGTGTGGAGATCAATCTCTGCTCTCCCGGGGGCAAGGCCACCATGGAAATGCTGGCCTCTATTCTCGGCGTGGAACCAGCCGCCATGGAAGAGGATGAAGGTCCCACCCTCGCCTTCATCTGGGAGGAAAAGTGTATCGGCTGCACGGCTTGCATCAAGGCCTGCCCGGTGGACGCCATCGTCGGCGCCAACAAGCAGTCCCATACGGTGATCGCGGCGGAATGCACTGCCTGCAAGGCCTGCATCGAACCCTGCCCGGTGGATTGTATCACCATGGAACCGGTGGAACAGACGGTTTACGACTGGATGTGGAGTAAACCGAGCGGACCTTCCTTTCATTAGGAATTCCCTCGTCTGACGGGATCTGCCCGCATCCGGCTCGTCTGGCTGAAACCATACTGCCAGAATCCGATGACAGGCTCATATTTTTCAGGAAACGCCAACTCACGAGGTAGTGGGAATGGGTATTGCCTTAACCACATTGCGTAAATTCCACGGGGGAGTGCATCCCCCGGAGCACAAGAATCTTTCGGAGTATTGCGCTATTGAAGAGCTGCCGATGCCCAAGCAGCTCTATGTGCCCCTCCATCAACACATCGGCGCCCCCTGCGCCCCCTGCGTCTCAGCCGGGGAGAAGGTTCTCAAGGGAACGGTGATCGGTCAGGCCCAGGGCTTTGTTTCCGCCCCGGTGCACGCCCCCACCTCCGGCACGGTGATCGGCATCAAGGAGCACGCCTCAGGCCACCCTTCCGGACTCACCATGCTCTGCGTGGAGATTGAGCCGGACGGAGAGGATCGTTGGCGGGAGGATCTGGAGGGCATCACCCTCCCCATGCGGGCTGAACCTGCCGCCATTCGCGATAAAATCCGTGATGCAGGCATCGTCGGACTGGGCGGTGCTTCCTTTCCCAGCTTTATCAAGATGTCTCCACCCAAGGACAAAGAGGTGGAGCTGCTGGTTATCAACGGTGTGGAGTGCGAGCCCTATCTCACCTGTGACGCCCGCCTGATGGAAGAGCGTGGCCGGGAGATTTGCGCCGGAATAGAAATCATGCTCCACGCCCTGCAGACCAAGCGGTGCGTGATCGGCATTGAAGAGAACAAACCCGGGGCCATTCGGGCCATGCGCAAGGTGGCGGCGGACTATCCCACCATCACGGTCACGCCTCTGCCGGTGATGTATCCCCAGGGGTCTGAAAAACAGCTGATCGAAGTGCTGACCGGTCGCCAAGTCCCTTCAGGCAAGCTACCCATTGATGTCGGTGTAATCTGTCATAATGTCGCTACGGCGGTGGCCATTCGGGATGCGGTCAAGCTTGGCCGCCCTCTGGTCTCGCGCCTGGTCACGGTTACCGGTAAGGGTATCGAGCGCACCGCCAACCTGGAAGTGCTCATGGGCACCCCGATCCAGCATCTCGTGGATCACTGTGGCGGCCTCAAGAAGACAGTCAAAAAGCTGGTGATGGGCGGCCCCATGATGGGGGTGACGCTGACCAACCTGGATGTGCCTGTGGTCAAGGGCACCTCAGGCCTCTTGGCGATGACTGCCGAAGAGACCGTCGACAAGCCGGAAGGCCCCTGCATCCGCTGTGGTCACTGCCTGCAAGCCTGCCCCATCAGCTTGATACCTTGTGAGATGTCGTGGCTGGCGAAGCATGAGGAGTTGGACCAGCTCCAGGAGTATGATGTTTTTGATTGTATTGAATGCGGCTCCTGCGCCTATGTCTGCCCCTCCAATATTCCGCTGGTGCACTATTTTCGCTTTGGCAAGCTTTCGATCCATGCCCAGAAGCGGGAAGATGAGCGCCGGGAATTGACCAAGCGCCGCACCCAGGCCAAGGAAGAGCGGGTCGCCAAGGAAAAAGCGGCCAAAGAGCGCAAGAAGGCGGAAATGAAAGCCAAAGCCGCTGCCCGCAAGGCCGCCGCTGCCACCGCAGAATCCGCCAAGCCGGCAGAAGAGGCTCCAGCCACTCCGGCCGCAGCAGCTCCGGCTACCGCCGACAGCACCACATCTGCTGATCCCGACAAGGCTGCCAAGGTGGTGAGAGCTGCCAAAGCCGCCCAGGCTGCCAAGGCTGCTCAAGCTGCCAAAGCGGCCAGGAGTGTCAAAAGCACCAAAGAGCCAGGGGGGGGCACCAGCAGCGACCCTGATCAAGCGGCTAAAGCGGCCCGTGCTGCCAAAGCTGCCAAGGCTGCCAAAGCCGCCCGTGCTGCCAAGGCCGCCAAAGCTGCCAAAGCCGCCAAGTAGGACTGAATCGCTCGCTGATTTTTCAGATCCGGTTGAGCTATCAAAAGGATCGGATCTGGTCGAGCCATCAAGAGGGAACGAATAATCACTATGAGCCTACCGTCATTTCTTACGAGCTCCTCACCCCACGTACACGGGGGAGATTCCGTTGCCAAAATCATGGAAACGGTCATCTACGCCCTGTTGCCGGCGACGGCCCTATCGGTGATGCTTTTTGGTTGGCCTGCTTTACTGGTCATTGCCATCACTACCGCTGCCTGTGTGGCGACGGAACATTTTTTCATCATGTTCCGCAGACGCCCCAGCCCCATCGGCGACCGTTCGGCGATTTTGACCGGTTTGCTGCTGGCTTTGACTCTGCCCCCCCACACCCCGTGGTGGATCTGTGTGGTGGGTGGGGTGTTTGCCATCGGGGTGGGCAAGCAGATTTATGGTGGGCTGGGCTACAACATGTTCAACCCCGCCCTGATTGCTCGTGTTTTTCTTCTGATATCGTTTCCGGTGGAGCTGACCTCCTGGACGGGGCCTTCGCCCCTGTTTGATTCCGGCACCTTCACCTTTGATCAATCCCTGGCGATTATTTTTTCGGGTGTCTATCCCTCTCCGGAAATTTTGGACGCCATCACCACCGCCACCCCCCTGGGGCAGTATCGCACCGAGGTCGGATTGGGTCGCACGGTGCAAGAGGCCTTGGGAGGCGCTTTTGCCTTTAACACGGTCAATGCCGGTGGGGGATATATCAGTGGCTCGGTGGGGGAAACCTCCGCACTGCTGCTGGTAGTGGGCGGCATTTACATGGTCCGCAAAAAGGTGATCACCCTGCACATTCCCCTGGCGATGTTGGCCGGGTGTTTGATTCCCGCCCTGATCATGAACATCAACGATCCGGCCCACTATCCTGGCGCGGTGTTTCATCTGGTAACGGGTGGTTTGATCATCGGGGCCTTTTTCATGGCTACCGATATGGTCACCTCGCCGGTGACTCCCAAGGGGCAGATTATCTTTGGTCTGAGTTGCGGCTTTCTCACCTACGTCATCCGCACCTGGGGGGGATATCCTGAGGGGGTATCCTTTGCCATCGTGATCATGAATACCGCTGTTCCGTTGATTGACCAGTACACGCGGCCTGTTGTTTTCGGCAAACCGCGCAAAAAATCCAAGGAGCCCACCCATGCCTGATTTTCTGAAGATGGGCCTGAGCCTGATGGTTGTGGGCATGGTGGCCACCGCCATCCTGGCAGCCACTGAGGCTGTCACCCGCGAACCCATTGCCGAAGCCAAACGGCAGGAGATTCTCCGGGCGCTGCGCCAGGTTCTCCCTGAGGGATTCGATAACGAACCCGACCGGGATATCGTGGAATTTTCTGATAGCCTGCTCAACCGCAAACTCAAACCAGTGGTTTTTTACCGGGCTCGCAAGGCGGGTTCGGATCTGGGTGCGGCTTATGTGGTGACAGCTCCTGACGGCTATTCCGGCAACATCGACATCATGATGGCTGTGGCTCCGGGTGGTACGGTGACGGGTATTCAGATTGTGGCCCATGCGGAGACCCCGGGATTGGGGGATAAGGCGGTGATTACCGACTGGCCCGACTCCTTCAAGGGGACCACCAAGGATAACGTCAAGTGGGGCGTGAAGAAGGATGGCGGCGATTTTGATCAATTTGCCGGTGCCACCATCACCCCTCGGGCGATTGTCCATGCGGTCAAGAAGGGGCTTGATTTCTTCCTGGCCAATGAAAGCCGCATTTTTGTCCCGGCGGCCCCCCCTGCTGCTTCCAACGAGAGCCCCTAAGGCGTTTCAGGAGTCTGCTCATGAGTGATGTGACTTATAAACAGATCGCCTCTGACGGCATCTGGAACAACAATCCGGTCTTTGCCCAGCTTTTGGGGATGTGTCCTCTGCTGGGGGTGACAACGACGGCTGAAAATGGCATCGGCATGGGGCTCGCTTCCCTGGCGGTGTTGTTGGGTTCCAACATCGTGGTTTCCCTGGTGCGCAACTATATCCCCCGGGATGTGCGTATTCCCTCCTACATCGTGATCATCGCCTCGTTCGTGACGATCATTGATCTGACCATGAACGCCTGGCTGCACGATCTCCACAAGACTCTGGGTCTCTTTATCCCGCTGATTGTGGTGAACTGTGCGATTTTGGGTCGTTCGGAGGCTTTTGCTTCGAAGAATACGGTGGTTAAGGCGATAGCGGACGGGATTTTTATGGGTCTTGGCTTTACGCTGGCGCTCTTTTTGTTGGGGGCGGCTCGGGAAATTTTGGGTGCCGGGCAGATTTTTGGTTATGATCTGTTTGGAGCGAGCTTTCATCCGGCGTTGGGGTTTGTGTTGCCACCGGGGGCATTTATTGCCTTGGGCTTTATACTGGCGCTGGTGAAATGGATCGATCAGATGCGGGAGGCGGCTGCCGAAAAAAGAGAAGCGGCTGCAGCTCCCCCAGTCCAGCCCCAACCTGAAACTGCCTGACCAGCCAACACCAAGCCCCATCATCACCTGGGGTTATCTGAAAAAAATATCCACCCGGAGGGAGAAATCCTTCCGGGTGTTTTGTTTTTTGGGTGTGGAAGCGGTTCAGTTATGTCCTTCAGGCGAGCCAATCCATAAACTCACGGGGGGAGAGAATCTTAACTGGGTGGGCCAACTCGGATGGGAAATCTTTTCTATAGTAGGTCTACCTCAGAATTGGACACTCTTCTCTGACTCGTCATCCCCGCGAAGGCGGGGATCCAGAGAGATAA
>JADFZT010000123.1 GCA_015232395.1 Magnetococcales bacterium
TTCAACCCCAAGAGATGACTCCGGTTCGGGTGGCAGGATTTCAGCGTTGGTTCAACAAGCCCCCCACCTGGCGCAAAGGGATGGGGAACCAAATCACCGTACTCCAGGCCCTCCCCGCCCCCTCTCACCACCTGAATGCGCTTCTGGTCTCGGTCACCGATCCAGAAATTCTCTGGAACCTCCGTCGCAGGGAAAGGGGATATTTTCAACACAGGGTTCCTCCAGAGGCGATCACCTTTGATGACCCTGCCAGATCATCGCCCAAACGTGGTTCCATTCTCATCTACACCGGAAAGCCCTCGCCCCACCCAGCCGAAATCCTCCCCAACCCGGACTATCTCGCCCTCTGCCTGGCAGGTGCCAGCCACTGGGGAAAAACCTTTTATCAGGCATTTTTGCAAACCACCTTCGTCCATCATGGACAAACATTGGCACACTATACTGGCTGAACCATAAAAACAGATTCCAGGCACCATCCCCCCTCCCGGAAAAAATCAATCCACCCTGCCACCCCCGGCAATTGAAATTCCAGCTGCCAAATGTTAATTCAATGACCCTATGAAAAGACAATATCACTCTCTCGCCGAAGCCCGGGAAGCATTCGAGGTCCTGGCCACCGAACGTCCCGACCTGATCCAAATCCAATCCATCGGTCAAAGCTGGGAAGATCGGGAAATATTGCTGGTGACATTGACTCTGGATGTCACCCGGGCCGCTGAAAAACCCGCCCTCCTCTATACCGGCACCATCCACGCCCGGGAGTGGATCGGCATCGAACTGGGGGTCGCCTTTGCCCGGCATGTGGTCCAAAACCTGGAGCTGGATGAGGAATTGCGCCAAATCCTCACCCGAGCCACCCTCTATATGATTCCCTGCTTGAACCCCGACGGCTTCGAGCTTTCCCGACGCCATTTTTCCGGCTGGCGAAAAAATTGTCGAAAAAACGCCGACGGCACCATGGGAGTGGATCTCAACCGCAATTTTCCCATCGGTTTTCGCTCCCATGGCGATAGCGGCAGCAATCTCTACCCGGGCCCCGAACCTTTTTCCGAACCGGAAACCCGTGCTGTGCGGGATTTTGTCGAAAGCCACCCAAACCTCGCCATCGCCCTCGACTACCACTCCCACGGCAATGTCTTTTTCCCGGCCCACAATTTTCGCCACGAAGATAGCGCCGACACTACCGACATGAATGTCTTCTGCGCCAATATGGCCGAGGAGATCCGCAAGGTGTCGGGCCGGGAGTATGGTATCCATCAAGGCAAGCCCCCCGCCTCCATGATCAGCGGCAGCGGGCGGGAGTATTATCACTCCCGGGGAATGCTGGCCAGTGTGGTGGAGGTGGGCTCCCGCAATATTTCCGACTTTCGGGCCAACATGGCCGAGCACATCCGGGAGCATGTTCCCGCCTTGCTGGCCGCCCTCAAGGAGGCCCCCAACCACACCCGGGATAATCCCCTGCAAACCGTGGCCGAATTTCAGATCAAGGATATCCAGGCCAGGGAGGTCACCCTCACCTGGTCCCACGCCCGCAGCGGTGATGTCTATTTTGAGCTTTACCGGAGTGAAAAGGAGAAACATTATTGCCTCTCCTCCAATCGCGTTGTCCGTACCCGGGGGGTGGAATATACCGATCAAAATCTCAAGACCGCGACGGACTATTACTATTTTATTCGCGCTGTGGATGAAAAGCGGGGCATCAAGTCCCCCTTTGCCCCACTCCTGTCGCTGAAAACCCGCCCCGATCTCCACGAGTTTTATAAAATTCTCTACCCCCGGGCCAACGAGATCGGCAGTGTGTCGGAAAAGCCCGGCCCCCACGAGCTGAAATTTGGCATCAACTCCCTCTTTGTCGGTGTCAGCGAAGCCCGTGGAGTCTGTTATGGGGTGGTCTGTTTTTCCCTCGACTCCATGCCCACCGATGCGGTCATCCTCTCCGCCCACATCTCCCTCTATCCCATCAACCGGGTGCCCGCCCGGGTGGAGCGGTTTGGGGAGTGGAATGTGGGGGTGTTGGATCCGGACAGCTTTGACGATATGACCGATTTTCAATCGATCAACAACGCCCGGGTGCTGCAATTTGTCGGCAAGCCCACCAAATCCCAACATTTAACCCAGGGAATCTGGCGCTCCTGGCACTTTACCAACCACGAATGCCAGCTTTTGGGCCAACAACTCAAACGGGGACAGGCCCATTTTCTGGTCACCGGCCCCACCACACTGCCCACCGGGCGCACCTCCCAAATGATGATGTGGGATATCGGTTATGGCCGCTTCGGCTACGGCATGACCTTCCGGCCCAAGCTGGAAATCACCTACACCCTCCCCCCTCAAATCAGGGAGCTATCCCCCTGCGCCACCCTCTCCCTGGATGAAGATCACATCCTTCCCAACACCTTTTGCGTAGCCGTCACCCCCCAGAGCAAAAAATCGGGCTATCTGGCCTTTGATCTGAAAGGGATTGCCGATCACCAGGAAGAGATGGTCCTCACCAACGCCCGGCTCGAATTTACCGCTGTCACCTCAGCGAAAATCCCCCCTAAAAAAAACCACGCCCGCCTCCACGTTGATTTTTTGGAAGCCCCCGATGGCGTCACCCCCGAAAGCCTGGCCCAAGTCGACATTATCGAGCAGATCGATTTTGATCTGAGCTTTGAGGAGATCCGCCGGGAGCCGGTGCGGGCTTTGCGTTTTGATACCCTGGCTTTGGAAGAGCTGGACCGGCTTTTTCAGGAAGGACGAAAAGCGGCTTTTCTCTTCAAGGCGACCACTTCCGACAACCTTGAACAGGAAGAGAGCCTGGAACTGATGGGGCTCTCCTCAAAACACCCCCCCCGTCTCGTTATCCACTGCCTGCCCAAGCGACGCAAACAGCCCAAACCCATCCAGGGGCTTGCCGCCATCAAGGAGCAGGAGATGGTCAAGCTCACCTGGCAACTCCCCGATGACCCTGCCAACCGGGGGGCGCTGGTGGTGAAAAACCCCTTTCGCATTCCCCTCTCCCCCAACGATGGCCAAAAACTCTACGGCGGCAAGGATCCCTTCACCTTCGACCGTTTCGGGGCGATGGATGTGGCCAAATATTACGGCGTCTTCGCCTACGACGATGTACCCAATTTCAGCCCCGTGGAGTGGATCCGCTACCAACCGCCCCAAGAAAAAGCCACCGGTTATCTGGCCGATTTGGAAACCCTGGTCCGCATCAACTCCCACACCGCCAATAAAAAGGGGGTGGATCAGGTCGGGGCCACTCTGGAAGATTGGCTCGCCCGGATCGGCTATGAAACCGTCCGCTATCCCCGGGATCAGATCGGCGACCACCTGCTGTTTCGCGCCCACCGACAAACGGGAGAGCGTCTTCTGCTCCTGGGCCACATGGACACGGTTTTTCCGCCAGGGGAGTTCGACCATTTCCGACTGGACAGTGAATGGATCCATGGACCAGGCGTGTGTGACATGAAGGGGGGGCTCATCGTCGCCATCGAAGCCCTGCGTCTGACCCACGCTGCCTTTGGCCGCATCCATAATATCGATCTATTGCTGGTTTCGGATGAGGAGACCGGCAGCGATGATTCCAAGGCATTGACCGCAAGCCTTGCCAGGGACTACGATTTCGCCTTCGTGTTTGAGGCGGCAGGCAGAGAGGGGGAGCTTGTGGTGGGGCGCAAGGGGGTGGGCACCTTCACCTTTGATTTTGAGGGGGTGGCGGCACATGCTGGGAATCACTATGCCGATGGCGTAGATGCCAATCGGGCAGCGGCCCAGGCGACCCTCTTTTTGACCAGCTTAACCGATCTTGCCAAAGGCACCACCGTCAACGTCGGGAAAATGACCGGTGGCTTGAGCGCCAACACCATCTCACCCCGGGCCTCCCTGGTTTTTGAAACACGCTACGAAACCACCAGCGAGCGGGACCGGCTTTTGGCTGCGGTCGAACAGTTTGTCGCCGATACCAACGCCACCGATCAACAAGCCAAAATCACCCTCTCCGGCGGCATCCAGCGAGATGTCATGGAGCCTACCCCCAGGCAAGGGGAGCTCCTGAGCGCCATCACCACCATCACCGGCGCCACCATCCCCACCGAATGCCGAGGGGGAGTGAGCGACGCCAACATTACCAGCTCCCACGGCCTCACCACCCTGGACGGCTTCGGCCCTTTCGGGGATGGGGATCACACCCACCGGGAGCGGGCCAACATCGAGAGCTTCCAGGCGCGAATCAGCCTGGTCACAGCTCTCCTGCAACACCATCAAAGCAATCAACGACTCAATCCACCAACCCTTTCCTGACCACAAGGGATGCAGGACCATGGAAAACCGGAAAATCGGAATATGGATGTACCAAAATGGCGGCGGTGACGTCATCCAGGAAAAATTGAAAAAAAAACTCATCGAACGGGACATGACCCCCTATTCGGGCCTCAACCTCTACCACGCCTATGCCGACAGCCTGGGGCTCTTTTGCAATCAAATTCAGATGGACGAACTGGACCTCTTTTTTTCCTACAACGCCGGGGAACAGACCGTCTATCAGATGTATCTCTATGAAGCCCTCAGCCGCTTCATCCCCACCATCAACAACTACAGCGCCTTTGCCCTCACCGAGGATAAGTTCAAAACCCTCAACGTGCTGCGCAAGGCGGGTATCCCCACCACCGAATTTGTCCTCTGTCACCGGGACGACAAGGAGCGGGTCCATCGCATTTTTGAATTTTGGGATCACAAGCTCATTTACAAACCGGTGGATGGCTGGGGAGGGGTGGGCATGGTCAAAATCGAAGGGGAGCAGGCCCTCGATTTTGTTCTTCCCTTCATGTCTAAAACCGATCTGCGTTTTTTCTATCTGGAGCGGTTTATCCCCAACGACGGCAGCGATTTCCGGGTGGATGTGGTGGATGGCCAATTCATCAGCTGTTATGGCCGCAAGGCAGGCCGGGGGGAGTGGCGCACCAACGTCACCTCCGGAGGCAAGGTGATCATACGGGAAGCCAACGACCAACTGGTTTCATTGGCCATCAAGGCCGCCAAAGCCACGGGCCTGGAAGTGGCGGGGGTGGATCTGCTCTACGATCTGGAACGGGAGGAGTATGTGGTGATGGAGGTCAATGGCATTCCCGCCTTTGCCACTCCGGATCAGGAGGCCATGGGGCTTGATTTTAACAACAAAAAAATCGACGCCCTGGTCGAGTTGATTGACAGACGCTCCCGGGAAGGAATTCGCTGATGCCCCCCTCCCCGGTGTCATCCCACCCACCCCGTTCTCCTGACAAGCTGCCACGGCTGGGCTTTTTTTATCTCGACCACGTGTTGCGTTTTTTCAACCGCTCCAACTTTCCCGATTGGCCCGAGCCCATCGAGACCGTCCACTATCACTGGCAGGGGGATGAGGAACGGTTTATTGAGGAGATCAAACGCAAAAAAATCGACATTCTCATCGGCAACGTCCCCGCTACCGCCTACAAGACCTTTCTCAAAATGGAAAAGGCCCTGCCCGGCGTTGAGTTTGTCCCTTCCCTAAAATCCCAGTTTGCCAATCGATCCAAGGAAAATGTGACGCTCTTTTGCCGGGAAAACGACCTCGCCATTCCCGAGACCCATATTTTCCACGACCAGGCCGAAGGGGTGCGGTTTCTCAAATCGTGCAGCTATCCCCGGGTGATCAAGCGCTCCTATGGGGCTTCCAACTATGGCGGCTATTATGTTCACAAGGTAGATAATGCCAAAGAAGCCATAGACCTGCTCACCAAACGAAAATACACCCCCCTCTATATTCAGGCCTGCGTCCCCCTGGAGGCGGACATTCGGGTGATGTTGATCGGCCATGAACCCGTCTGCGCCTTTTGGCGGCGCCCGGGTGAGGGTCAATGGCTCACCAACACCTCCCAAGGGGGAAGCATGGATTATCAGGGGGTGCCGGATGCTGTTCTGGAGTTGGCCATCGCCTCCAGCAAGGCCTCCCAATCCCCTTACTGGGGAGTGGATATTGCCAAACACGGAGAGGATCTTTCCATCCTCGAATGCGCCACGGCCTTTGCTGCGTTTCCCTATATTCGGGATTGGATTGGGCGTTATCTCTCCTGGGAGTTCAGCAACGGTCGTTTTCCCCGCCCTTATCTCCCTGAAAGAAACTGGGAGGAGATCGGCAAAATCAGTGCTGATCTATTAAGAACCATGCGCCACATCTCCTTCGGTGCCTACACCCCGTCAAGCGATGGGGATAGTATCGACAGGCAGCATGAAACCAACCCGGCGGGCGACGGTGGGGCAGAATAAATATTTCAGGGGGGTGGATAGGTCGAAACAGGGGAAACGGACAGCCCCAATTCCCTGAGTATCACAAGAGAGGGGATTGGGGGTGACGCTCTGAGATTTTTTTCCACAACCACCCCATGGTTTTCCGGGAGAGTACTCTTTTCAGCCGGGAGAGAAAAATATTCAGGTCGTTACCCTGGACGTGACTGTCACGGATCAGGTCACTTGCTTGGCATCGGTGGCTTGGTGGGAGGCGATCAGGCGATATTGAACGTGGTGGGGCTTGTTTCCCTGACAGGGAATGACACAATTTTCAAAAAAAGTACTCTCCCCCCGACGCAGATTTTCAGGGTTGGGGGTTACCGATACCCGACTGCTGATTTGTCCCGATTCATCCATCAAAAACAGCATCAGGCGAATCTGCCGAACAAAGGGAATATCGGTCTTGTTTTGGATGGTGCAGGAGAGCAATACATCGGTTTCATTCCAGACACACTTTTTTAAAATTAAGTTCAGATCCACATCCTCACCACTCTTGATACTGGAGAGTCTGTGAAAAGGAATGCCGTCCGCTGAATCCTCCCGCCCCCCTTCGCTGGTGACCAACTCCTCCAGAGCCTTGGCGATAAACGTTTTCAGATCGTTCATGGAGGCGTTTTTGCTGATAAAATTAGCCGCTCCCAGGTTGAGGAGCTCCTGCACCATCTCCATCTCTTTCAAGCCGGTCAGCATGATGACCCAGGCGTTGGGGTTTTCTCGCAAAATAGCGGTGAGGGTCTCCCGTCCCTCCATAATCGGCATAAAAAAATCGAGAAACACTACGTCAGGCTGGTGCTCTTTATACTTTTCCAACCCCTCCAGACCGTTTTCCGCCTCCCAGACCGCCACGATGCCCTGTTCCTCCAGCCCCCTGCGAACGATACGGCGGATGGTGCTTTGATCATCGACAATCAGCGCGGAAGTGATCTGGCGATGATGACTGGCCTGAGGGGAAGCCCCTGTCGGCTTGGCCGAGAAGAGATCGTCCCAAGAGTTTCCGTCCATCTTCATTCGAAAGCGGCCACCCTGCGAAGCAACCCGGGCAGCATCTCTTCCGTCCCCATATTCTTGAGATTTTTTTATTCACAAAACAGTTTTTCCAGCTCATTGTGCCGATGATTCCCCCTGAACGCAATCACCCTTAAAAATGATCGGCCCAACAGCCCCCATCCCTTCAATAAATCCAAACACCACCCGAATCCAACCTCATGGATAGCCTGTCATGGGAAGCCAGGGACACGTCAAGCTCCAAGGCATCCTCTTGAAAATATTGACGTTTCAATCAAATCCATAATCGGAGTCAAGAGAGGCCAAAATGCAAAGTGATAACACCTGGAAGCCGTCGGCGATCAAATCACGCAACCTCTGGCCCCACAAGGATTTACCCTATCTGACAGCCTCGGAATGTCTCAGCGGCATAGCTTAGAACCGATGGATTTCCAGGCTTCTTCCGCTGACTTTGACGAGTCCCTGGATGCCATGCCGGTCACAGAGATTTGAAATAGGTACCTTGTTGATCAGGTGCTCACGCAAAATAGCGGTCTTCTCCTGAGCCGTGTGATTTTTGCGCTTCTTGGGCATCAAAACTCCTCCTTTTGGTCGCTATCATATGTAGCTTATCCAAAAGTTGGAATTGTCCGTTTCCAGCTGAGGCAAAACAGTACAAGGGGAAGCCGATCCGGCAGGTCAGCACAAAAGCGTGGTACGCTGCCTTGAAGCGAGCCGGGATTGAAAATTTTCGGTGGCATGATCTGCGGCACACCTGGGCGAGCTGGCATGTTCAGGCGGGAACGCCGCTGCACATTCTAAAAGAGCTTGGCGGGTGGGAAACGGAGGAGATGGTGGCGAGATATGCGCACCTGGGTGCAAGCCATCTAAAGCAGTACACCTCCCAGGTTGAAGGCATCGAGGACACAACCAAGTCACAAGGCCATTTGAGGCTGGTTGGATAAAAAACAAAAAACCCCTGCAACTCATTGAGTCACAAGGGTTTTATTTTGGTTGCGGGAGGAGGATTTGAACCTCCGACCTTCGGGTTATGAGCCCGACGAGCTACCGGACTGCTCCATCCCGCGGCAACCAAATCCCGGAAAAAGTCTGATCTTGATCAACCCAACCGGTTATGTAAAAAGGGGCTTCCTGGCAGTGACCTACTTTCCCACACCTTAAGGCGCAGTATCATCGGCGCAGGGGAGCTTAACTACC
>JADFZT010000124.1 GCA_015232395.1 Magnetococcales bacterium
GGAGTTTGTCAAGCTCCCCCAACGCATCCCTCTGCCTGTAATACCCAACGCACCCTTTGACACACGCCCGGGAATGGCTATAATCACGGGCTCTCACCTGCACGATCAAGCGCGGTTAGCTCAGCTGGATAGAGCGTTGGCCTCCGGAGCCAAAGGTCACAGGTTCGAATCCTGTACCGCGCGCCAATTAAATCAAACAGTTAGAAGTTCTCGTGGTCAGCTGGAAATTCCCCTGGCATCCAAATAGCATCCAGATGGATCGAGCTGTTTATTCAGTTTTGGCGGTAGTTTACCGGTGGGCTTGGATTGCTGTGGCCTGCACACGATAGGGTTACAGGTCAAAATATCTCGTTTCGTTCATCCATATTGATTGTGCAGGCTTCCCCCGGAAGATGTTTTTTTGGGCGATCAAATGGCAATCACCAGATCGATTCACCATTTCCCGGAGAATCCTGGTATGTGCTGATCATCTTCAACCCCTCAATCATCTGTTTACCCCACGCCAACCATCTCCCCAACAGGCTAATGGCCAAGACTGAGAAGGGGGGTGAACCCGTAGCTGGAATGGGGGCACCCATTGCCACAATAAGCTTGACTCCCCCCTAAGTCATTTTGGATTGACAGGCAGTACGTACTGAAGATAGTGTGAAAACGGGGCTTGAACTCCCCTCACAACCGGTCTCCACGCCCGTCAGCCGTGGTTTTTGTGTTTTCCGACAGCCTCTGGCTGCCGGGTGTGGGGCCGTCATATAAGACCCGCCAGGGGAAAACGGTCCCGCCGCAGTTGTGAGCGGAGTTCAAGCGCCCGGCGGCCTTTCGTTTCAAGTCACCACTTAGCAATACCTGAAGGCGCACATGCTCAAAGCCTCTCTTATCCTATTGTGTCTAATTGCCCAGGATCGTATGGATGCAGGCCATGCCGGGGGTTACTATTTGTCTGTTAAACTTTAAGGTCAATAACGACGACTGCAGGGGGCTGTAATGTTGAGAATTTTTTGCTTAATAAGAAATGGAAGGTGTTGGTTTCGTGATGTAGTTGTGTTTATTTTTGCAGGATTTGTGTTGAGCGGGTGTGGTGGATTAATGTCAGCACAGTACATAGAAAATACGATGGACAGGCCTGGATATTACGGTTACATTTCTGAAAATGAGTCAGAATTTGATCAGACAAAAACGCTTTCTATGGAGCCAGCCTTTCTTGATAAGGGGCCTGTTTTTATCGGGATTAGGTGGAATAGCGCCATGGATAGTGAAGAGTATATATTAGTTGTTGAAAGGCAAGATGCTGTGAATTTCGACCCGGAAGAGCCGTTGCAATTTAATGTAGACGGATTAATGTATGACCTAAAACCAATTGATGGAAGGAGCTTTGGTTATATGGGGAAAAAGCTGCTTGGTGGTGGGACATCGTTTATGGATCCAGTGGTTGATGTTGGCAACAAAACGCAAAAAGAATTCTGGGTGACGGAAGATTTTCTGCATAAAGTTGCGAATGGTCAAAAAACAATTGTTCGCGCTCACTATCTCCAACACAAGTTTACTGAAAGTCGAGTTGATCCGACAGGAGACAGTCTTGTTATTTATGAAAAGTACCCTTATGCGCATTTCAAGGGGGCGATCCCCAAATTTATACGCATGAGGGATGAGATGATGGGGTACTAATTGTCATTGCGTGATTCTCGGGGCATTTTCCCGGGGTTATGCGGAATATCTTGCTGATTTTGAAACTATTATCCGACTTACATCCTGAAGTGCTCCGGCTAGCTTGTAAGAAGATCTGGGGAGGAAATCCTAAAGAACAGCGTTCGTGCAAGGACAGCGTTGGAATAGTCTCTCAGCTGCCTCCCCAAGCTCCCTCAGCTTCAGGAGTGTGGCTAGGGTCGCAGGGTGCAAGGAGTTGGCGGACGAGCATACAGTGGTCTACACGCGTGCCTAGAACGGATTAACCCGCTCCTGGTTATGCTCTGTGAGCCAGCAGCCTGCTGAATAGATCTCAAGCCATACCGCAGCACTTCTGCCAACGGGCTCTGACGGAATCCTCAATCATATCGCATTGGATTTCCAAGGCGATCAATTCATCAATTAGCTGGTCATAGCGATCTTGCCGCATGTTCGGGGGTTTGGATGGAAAAAGTTCCCGATTCCCACCCAAGAGTACCCGTATCTTGTCCATTCGAGAAACAATTTGAGCAATGCCACGTTCCCGCTGAGATCGATAGGAGAGCCGATAACAATGGCGGCAGGCGAAATATTTCCAAGACAGATATAGCTTTTTCACCCGACGGCCACAGTGAGCTCCTGGGCAAATGAAGTACCGCTCCTGCCCGCCCAAGTGGCGCGGGATTCCTGAGAGACGGATAGATTGCTCTACGCTTTCCCAATCTCCTTGATCCAATCGGCAGCGGTACATCAATACCAATTGGTCACAGGCCTTCATCTGGAACACTATGCCCTTCCCAGGATCCCAGAAGACTTTCCCTCGCGCACCAACATTCAGCCCGCCAAGACGGCGAAGAAAATTAATGTCCAATTGAAGGGTGTCTTCAACCGTTCCGAATCCATTGTTATTGTGCCCACCGCTACCTATGCCGCCCATATATATTTGCCGAAATCGGTTGGAAATGTTGTGCTAGGTATGCCCAGATATCATGCTATCCATTTCCCGCATGGAAAAGAGGTTTGTTTGATATGCTCTTTTCACCTAGGGGCGGATACCCGGTTTAAAAGTTCACAATGTTCACGTTGTACACATCAAGGCTGTTAACCTCCAGGCCCTTGATGTTGTCTGTGAACATTGTGAACATTGGATGGGGATATTAACCTTGAATCTGGGGAAATAGTATCCTTGCTGATCGTGACATGTACTCCATCACGATGTCGTTGAGGATCAAACTCAACGGTAATGCCGGCAACACGTAGCCCCGGTGCATGCCTTCGAAGTGCATCCGACAAACCTCTAGCACTTTTAGGCCAAGCGTCTCCTGATGCTTTGTGGTTTTGGATGTTATCTAATAACCCTTTCACAGTACCAGAGTAAGCTTCTGAGCTAGCATCCATAAATTCCTGGATTGCTCGTGCTACAGGTGAGGCATCTAATGCATGGACAACAGCCTTCTCACTTCTTTCCTTGTAGGCGTTTACAAAGGTTCCTTGCGCAAATCCATGCCCTATATGCAGCGCCTCACCAAGAACAGCAAAATCTGCCATACGTGGTAGGTTTTCAATAACCACATGCGGGATGGTCGCCAAGCACTGGGAAAATAAACTCAATAGCCCCCCGAATATTTCAGGACGATTTTTTTCAAATTCAGCTTCCAGTTCAGATGATTTTCGCCTTTGTTTAATGATTGGCAGTTCAAACCTAACCACACGATCAACCAAGTCTTGTGCTGTGGCTAAGGTGGATATGCCATTGAACATAACGGGGCGTTTCACCTCAACGACGCTTTCTTCTGTATTGGTATATAGTTGGCGTCCAGCAAAACCACCACCTGTGGAGAGTGAGCAAAACGCATCTTGTTGGGGGGCAGACAATCTGGAAAGGTTATTGAGCGACACTATCCAGTTGTTGGCAGCACCTACAAAAATATCTCCTACTTCTCTGGGAGCTGCCCGTAAGTTCACGTCATTAGGGTCAATAAGGTCACGGATCCGACTTTGCGTATCACTTTTGCCGCTACCCTGCTCCCCACCAAACTCCAAAATGGGGTTTGGTGTCTCTGGCCGAAAGCATTCCAGGAGACATACAATCATCATCCACTGGTCTTCTGGTTTCTGAATGTTGATGGAATTCCATAAAAGAGAAAAATTACCGCCTTGAGTCGGGTAGGGCAACGGGCGCATCGCTTTGGTCCGTCGGAATTTGACCCTTGGGGAACTGACCACTTCCCAACCACTATCAGTGACTGCAACAGCTTCCCATTTATCATTGCATAAATCGATATAGTAGGTGTTTTCATGCTTTGCAACACGAATCCACGTTTCTATTTCAGCACCATCAAATTTCGCAATTCCAGATAGTGTGCCTATAGCATCTTTTAGGCTGGCCTCCCGGGGAGCTTTGTCGAACTCTTTGTATGCCCGGTATGAGAGCCACTCTTTGAACCCACTGGACTCAAGTGCCCACGTCTCTGTGTGCCCGTCTTGGTCGAATGACGCATAGCATGTTCCATCGGGTTCGTGAAAAAGAAAAGCTTCCTCCTTCACGATGTTCACAATAGCATCGGCGATAGAGCCTTGGTCTTCAATGCGTTCTCCATTCTGATTAACTGATTTGTCTAATTCAGTGATAAGTATCCCTCTGTTCGATTCTTTCAGGCCATGTCTAATGCGCATGTATTGAGCGTGATCATGTTTTTTTATTGCTTGCAAAGATTCGATGGCTTTAGGTTCAAAAGGCGCTCCTGTATCTATTTTGGCTGCTTCCAAGGTTGAGTTGATAGTTTTCAGTGCTTCTTCTATAGTGATGTCAACTGTTTCCGGTTCGTTAAGTGAATATCCCCAAGCTTGCTTTACTTTCTTTAGCGCTTCATTCTGGGGGAAAGGAGGGTTGCATTTGCCAGCAGCGTTACAGATTATGTTTTCGACTTCTGATCGGCTCAACCCTTTTTTCCGATAACGGCACGCCAACTTAAACAGATGTTCATCACGCTGACCTTGGGGGATACCGGATAGAATTTCAGCCGGACTTATCATATCGGTGTGGGGGGATGTAGATTTCGCCTTGCTTGCCTCGTTGCAAAATGGTTCCGGATCCGGGTTGATTCCAAAGGCTTCCAGGAATTCACTCCGGGCGTAACGATTCCTTTCGATGGAGTCCAGTACCTTGACCAAAAATGGTTCCCCCTTACGATGATAGAATCCTGGCAACCGCATCACCCTTGGAAGATCCTTGACCTTGGAGTCACCTTCAAATCGTTGCGCAAGTGCGGTCTGAATCAGGGTGAATTCCTCTAGCCGAATGCTGTCAACAAGCCAATACGCATGGTATTTCCCTTGGCTGGACTCTACGACGATGTGAGGCTTAAGGGGAGCATTCTGCACTGGCTCTAAGGGCGCTCCATCTAGATCCACGAACACCGCCCTTACCTTTGTGATGTTACCCTTTTTTCGACCTTGCCCGTCGGTTTCGTTAACCGTGAAAAATATACCCGCCCGCGATTGATTCAGGCGGGTTAGTTCTTCTGCATGTTGATCAAGGTTTCCATGCATCACCCGGATCAGGCGACTGCTATTATCTTGGGTTCCATCAGCAAAAGTCTGGAATGTGATTATTGACCCATGGCACAACTGACTTAGAAAGGAATTAGCGGGTTGAAGGTTGGGAACCAAATTATTCATTTCACTCCCCTTCGTTGATGTTTGATGAAGGAGAGCTGGTCAATTCGCTTGTGGACGCGATTTTGTGAGAAGCAAGCCATCGGTTAAGGTCAAGAGTATCGTATACTACAGTTTTGCCCAGCTTGATAAATGCAGGGCCACCACCGTAAACGCGTAGTTTCTCAAGCGTGCTTTTTGCACAGCCACAATATTCGGCGGCCTTTGGGGTGCGGAGACGTTTTGGATATTCAGAATGATGCATTTGGGATACTCCCTGATGCCAGTGATTGTTGGCTGAGGAGAAACCCGGAAAGGTGATCTCCCAGCCGCTATAGTCGTGCGACATAAGAGAGGTATACCAGAGCAATAACACAAACCAAAGAATCTTGCCGTATAAAGAAAAAGCAAAAATGTTTCGTCGTTCGAGTGCTTCTCTGGATGGTTACCTGTCCTGAAGGATTTTCTGGATAGCAATCATCTTTTTTTGGTTCTCAACGTCACTGTCAGTGATTTCATCTGGGGGGGTTGATATAAGAGGGAGGTATAAGAAATCATTTTCTGAGATCTCATGAGCTGCTTTTAATCCAGCGATGACCTTCTTGTTTCCCGAATACGATGGGTCAAAATTATCAATTTCAGGAAATATAACTCTTGCCATGTCTGCTGTGGTGATCTCTTTTTCTTTTGCATCAAGTAAACGTAAATATGATGGGAAATGCGCCACTTGCTTTCGTGCTTGTTTCGGTTTCCCCGTGATCTTTTGTTTGATTTGTAGAGCTCTTTTCACATGGCGCAACTGTGGGCCAATCGGCCAGGAGAGATCAAAAACAAATGCTACTTTGTTGGGGTCTCTGGTGGAGCAACCCCACGTTTCAGTTAATACAGATGTTTCAAATGAAAACCCCCATTCTTCCGCTGGAGAAATCATTTCTTTCAGCCCCCACTTTTTCGCTTTTAGGGTTGCACGTGACACAAATTCCCAAGTCTCATGTCCATCTTTTCGCATCCTTTTCTCATAATCATTCAAACTTTCTCCTGGGGTTGCAGGAGGTGTGAAGATAAGTGCATCAAGTCCATCAAGATCGTTGATCTCATGGTAATCTTTTTGGTAGTCCGGGTTTCTTCGTAAAAATTCCCAGGCCCATTTAGAAAGAGGTGTTCCTTCAGGTGAAGGGTATGCGTTGGGATCGCGCCAATCAGGCCGATTCATGGCTTCACCTTCAATGGCAAAACATTGTTTCCAAGGTCACCTTTCATTGCGGCGGCAATCGTCCCGGAGATGCGTTCTGCTGCATCCTTCACCGGGTTAGCGCTCAGATGGCCATAGCGGGCTGTCATCGCTTCAGAAGAGTGTCCCAGGATGGCCCCTACAATCGGAAGGCTTAGCCCCGTTCCTACCCCTAGACTGGCAAAACTATGCCGCATGGTGTGCAGGGAAACATCCTCCAAACCGACGGTGGCCCTAATTTTCCCCCATATGCGTGGAACACCAACAATGTGTCCACCCGGTTTCTCTCCAGGGAAAACGTAGGGGTTACCATCTGAACGGGGGAGGGAAGTCAGCAAGGACAATCCAGGTGCTCCCAGGGGAACAACCTTGAATCCAGTCTTGGAGTCCGGGAGTCTGAGGCAGCTATGCTCAAAATCAACATGTGCCCATTCCAGGGTGAGCATTTCCGACTTCCGGCAGCCAGTGAAAATCAGCATACGGATGACAGAAATCGCTATAGGATTGACTCCATTTTTTTCCGCTTCAGAAAGGGCTGTACCCATCCGTGCCATTTCTTCTTGGCTCAAAAAACGATCTCTCCTTCCCTCCTTGAACTTCTTTACCCCATGAGCAGGATTGTCCATTCGCATTGTCCGGGTTACGGCAAAAGAGAGAATGGCCCCTAAGAGCCCAACGGCACGGTTGGCAGTCCCCTTACCTCCAGACACCCTGGCACGTCCACGGAAACCAGTTTTTACATCGGTGGCGGTTTGGCCATCGGCAACGGCCAACATGAATCGCTCCACATCTCCACGTGTCAACCGGTGAACGAGCTTCCGCCCCAATAACGGTTTGATATGTCGCTCGATCCGGCCCCGGTCCACGTACCGTGTGGATTCTTTTTTATGTGCGGAGCCTTCCTGCATATACAGATCGCACAAATTCGCAATCGTCGGGGCTTGTCTCTCTCTATTCTTGTCTGCGTTGGGGTCTTTCCCGGCTGCCACCTCCCCCAAAACTCTGGTTGCTTCTTTTCGGGCTTGCTCGGGTGTCAAATGGCCATGTTGACCGATGGTATAGCGGGTTTTCTGTTTTCCAATCCGATATTGGGCAAAATAGATTCGTTTTCCAGCTGGTGTGATCTTGACGCCGAAACCTTTGAGATTGGCGTCCCAGAGGAAGGCGTTCCGATCTCCAGGCTTGAGTGCGTCCACTGTTCGTTTAGAAATGGTGGTGCCCATGGCAAGTATCCCTGAAAATGGATGCTAGGGGTGGATGCTGGCATCCAAATGGCATCCAGATGGGATGAAACTAGGGGAGGTGAGAGGAAACGTCAAGAAAGAAAGGTGTTGTAAATCAGCCTGTTTTGAAATGGAAAATCCAACACTAGGAAACGTGCGGAAATGGTGTGCTTTGCTCTCCGGAGCCAAAGGTCAGAGGTTCGAATCCTCTACCGCGCGCCAGTTTTTCCTCTGCAGTTTCAAGACGTTGCTCC
>JADFZT010000125.1 GCA_015232395.1 Magnetococcales bacterium
ATCTCCATGGTGGCTGGAAGTCTACACCATGAGCCAGAGGCACGCACCAATTGCCCCCGAAGGGGGCGTCATGTTCCATATAGTCGGCATTTGTCAACATAAACCGACTATATGGAACGCAGCCCCAGCAAGAACCTAAAATAGGTTGGTCGTGTATTTTACGGAACGGATATTCCCTAAAATAATGGCAAATGGATGCCCTCGCGGATTGGGACCAACACGTTGGCAGGGTGTCACGCTGGAATGCAATACCCAGCCAGGCGCCCAGGTTTTCCATCAGGAGCCAGAAGTCCTTTTTCTGCGAGGCGCGCCAACTCTCGGCCAGCAGTCCTAATGGATAACAGTCAGATTCCCAAAGGCGGATTCACATTGAGGTGAACTTTCTCATCCTGGAAGTCCAAGTCATGTTTGCCCCCGGATCAGGCGCAACAGATCTTTAGTCGACATTTTTCCGCTCATGTCGCCGCCTTCAAGAAGTCCGTCAGCCAAGTCCCGCTTGTGCCGATGCAGATCAACGATCTTCTCCTCAATGGTCTCTTTGGTGACCAGTCGGTAGATCGTGACTGGGCGTTTCTGACCGATGCGGTGGGCGCGGTCCGACGCCTGATCCTCTACCGCCGGATTCCACCAGGGATCCATATGGATCACATAATCCGCCGCCGTCAGGTTGATGCCTAATCCTCCCGCCTTCAAGCTGATTAGAAACAGATCACCTTCACCGGCTTGAAAAGCGTCCACCCGCCGTTTTCGCTCTTTGGCTGGCGTACTCCCATCCAGGTACTGATAGGCGATACCGCTCTTATCCAAGGATTCACGAATAATCGCCAAGTGATCCACGAACTGGCTGAACACCAGCGCCTTGTGGCGGTTGTCCAACAATTCCTCCACCACCTCCTGGAACAACGCCAGTTTGGTACTCTCGACCGGACTGTCAGGGATGACAAGACGGCTGTTGCAGCAAGCGCGGCGCAACCGCATTATCTCCGCCAATATCTGCAAGTGGTTCTGCTCGACAGGGCCTTGAAGGTTTTCGATTTGCTCGACGGCGCGCTGGCGGAGCGTCTCGTAGAATGCCGTCTCTTCCGGACTCATCTCCACGTGCAGTACGATTTCGGTGCGGGGCGGCAATTCCTCCAGGACCTGGCTTTTGGTTCGTCGCAGGAGAAATGGCTGGATCAGTTTCTTCAGCCGCTTGCCTGCGTTTTTCTCCCCATGGCGTTCAATGGGAGCGGCAAAGCGCTCATTGAACCGTTCCAGGGAGCCCAGGAGACCCGGATTAAGAAACCGGAACAGGTTCCAAAGCTCACCCAGATGATTTTCTATCGGCGTTCCGGTGGTGATCATTTTGAATGAGCCGGACAAGGCCATGGCTGCCTTGGAGCGTTTGGTCATCCGGTTCTTGATCGCCTGGGCCTCATCCAGCACGATGACGTTCCAGTTTACTGCCGACAACATCTCTGTCTCTTGCTGGAGCAATCCGTAGCTGCAGATCAGAACATCAAACGGTTTCAATCCGTCCAAAGTCTCCTGTCGCCGACTGCCGCCGAAGGAAATACCGTTCAGGGTGGGGGCGAACCGCTCAATTTCCCCCTGCCAATTCAGGCAAACGGAGGTGGGCGCCATGACCAACGATGGACCTTCGGATGCCTTGGACAGGATGAGGCCCAACGCCTGCATGGTCTTTCCCAGCCCCATGTCATCCGCCAAACAAGCCCCAACCCCCCAGGAAGCCAGACGGGACAACCACTGAAAGCCTTCAACCTGATAGTCCCGCAAATCGGCTTGAAGAGTGGAAGGGACTGTAGGCTCAAGTTCCTGGGATTTTTGGATATGCTGGAGGTGGGTCTTCCAGTGCTTGTCCGCCGTGAAAGAACCGGCTTCATCGGTCAGATCTTGCAATAGCAAACTGGCCAGGGGGTGAAAGCGGCGACCTTTGGCGCTTTTCTCGGAAAAGGCGTCGATCTCGGCCAAGCGTCGGCGGAAGGTTTCCGTCAAGGCGATGAACTGACCCTCACCGAGGGGAATGAACCGGCTTTCCTTGTTGCGGGCTAGATCCAACAGTTGCCCCATTTCCAGCATGAGGGATTCATCAAGGCGCAATTCCCCAGTGAGGGAAAACCAATCGTTGTCCTTCTGAATTTTGACACGCATGCTGTCCATTGAGACTGGGCGGCTGACGCGCAGTTTTTCTCCCTCAGGCCATTCCACCACCACCTGTTCACCCAGAGCCTGCATTTCCAACAGCAGATCAAGGCATTCTTCCGGTTCATCAATCGTCCAGTCATTCTGGCCATTGCTTGCGCCAGCCAAAGTCTGGCATTTGTTTACGGCGAGTTCAGCCTGTGATTTTTCTTTTCTCAAATCACGGCTGGCCTGTATTCGTTCTCCATTTATTTCAGAAATGATTGTCTGGCCGCCTTTTCCTGGTTGGAAATAGGGACCATCGTTGGTAAAGGGTCGAACCAGAAGGTTTACTTTCAGTCCATCGCCCATGGGAAGAAGATGAACGTGGGGCCGAGGGTCGGCAGGAATCTCTCGAATGTTCTCCGTCCCTCCGCCGATGCCGGAGTGGATGGTTACCATGGATGAAAGGGCTTGGATTGCTTCCAAAACCCGTTGTTTCCCGGCAGTGGGAACCTGCAGGCCCTTTTCCCCCAAGACATCGACGATCTGCTTGTGCGCTGGGGTGACTTCCGTCACCTTGATTCGGGTAGGGGTCTCCTTGGCGATAACAACGCCTTGATTGCCGATGTTACCGTTAAATCGGACGCTGATTGTTCCTCCCCGCTGTCGCACAGATAATTCCGGCTCGGTTTTGACGATTTCCACGTTGATCTTGGGAGAATCTTCCCAGAACACCAGCGGGTGGCCCACCATGGCCAAAACTGCCCGGTTCTCGTCAAATTCGTACGTTGTGCCACCATAATAGTCGCTGTCGCGAACGATGGCAGTGCAGATGCGCCGGTCCTGGTCCGTCAGGAATTCCATTTTCCCCGGATCACCGGCCAACCTTTTCAAGGCGACCGGTCTGCCTTTAGACCAATTGCCGGCGGAGGATCGGACCTGTTCACGGGGCCGGATGTTCACATGTCCCCCGTAGAGCTTGATCATCCATACCAAACGGCTCTTTGAAAAGGCTTTGGCTGATGATTTGCCGGGATCCGATCCCATCTGGACCAGGACCTTCAGGGCCCGTTCCCATCTCTCCTCCCTGGAAACAATGGAAATCACGCTCTTCATCCCGCTGCTTACCTGTATGGAGGAAGCCAGATCAGCATGTTTTTTATCTTCCTCATCCAAGCTGGAAAGAAGGGCGGCGGCCTCCATGGCTGCCCAAAGGTATCCATTTTTCCGGGCGGTTTCACAGAGTGCCTTCATGCCATGCTTGTGTTTCCGGGCGTGTTCCACATCAATCCAGAGCCGGGCCATCATTTTGAAGAGCTTGGTGAGGCGACTTTCCTCTTCGGAACGGGCGCTTTCGAATTTTGCGCGAAAGACCTCAGCATTCATTCTTATGGAGAAAAAATCCTCCATATGGAAACCGCCCTCAAGAAGGGTGAGAGCCCGATCAACTTTGTTCCCCTGGGCAAGAAGGACGGCTTCAATGGCGCGATAGGCAGGAATGGTATTCATGATTTTCCGTTTCCGGGTGATCTCCAGAAACTCGCCAATCCGCTTTTGTTGGGAGATATTCCCGGATTTCAGTAGAGCCAGAAGGTAAAAGAGGCCGCTCAAATCAGGGAAAAAGGTTTTCCGTTTTCTGGTGAGTTTCCGCAAGGCGGCCAGTCCTGCTTCAAAACAACGGATGGCCTCTTCATTCTCTCCACGCAGAAAGTGCAGCCATCCTTGTAGTGTGACGCCATCGGCAACCCCTTCACGGGAATCCAATATGGTTTGAGCTTCGGCCAGATTTCCTTGGAAGATCAAAATGGTCACCAACGCCTTACGGAAGAGGAAATTGTTTTCCCCAAGATCAAGGCGTTCATACTCCTGGAGAAGAGGTAAAATCTCTGAAACGCTTTCAAAGTCAGAGAGCATGGGCGGAAGCATCTCGTCCAGAGCAGAGGTCTGTATCTCTGGAGGGAGGTCCCGAAACCATTCAGCATCAAAGTTGGATCCGCAGATGGTTGCCAATGGTTGGTTTCGGCTCATCTCTTCCGGGAACTGTTCCTGGCATAATTTCAGATATTTTTGAACATGCTCTACATCGTGCGCGTAAATCCCAATCCGGATTTCTCTCCATCCCCGTTCAAATCCAGACATTTTATTCGAGTAGGAATAATACGATGGAATCGGCGGAAGTTGCTTTTGGACCACCTTGGCCATGCCTGTAAATTGTCCATCCGCCAAAGCGGACCGAGTTGCATACTCTGCGACGTCGTCTGAGCATCGGAATTGGTTTGAGGCGTGCCTGTTGATTTCCGCAAGTCCCATCCTGTCCAATTTTTCTATGATCGGTTTCAACGCCATGGTGGTCAGAGGTTTTCCGTTCTCCCCCTTGACTCCTGATTCCCGAAGATATGTGGCAAGATTGGTCCGGTTGACGAACTCGAAGAGAATGGAGAGTAGTTGCAGGACGCGCTTTTCGATCGCGGGCAATTGGTCGAAGAGGTCGGTCAATGGCGTGGTGACGGTTTTGCGGGGAGGAGACGACCCCTCTTTGCCGCTTTTTTGAAGGTTCATTCGAGCTTGGATAGCCTCTTTGAACATGATAATTTTGTTGGATGACGACATCGTTTGGTGCTCCAGGCTCCTGGTTTACTATGGCTTGCCAAGTCGACTTCCCAGTACGTCCTTGACGAATTTTCCGCCCAACCCATCCCCGGTAACCAGGCTTTGGATTTTTTGCGATACGGTTTCCTTTTCTTCCAAACGTTCAGCCGCTTTCATGGCGTAGCCATATGCAGCCAGAACATCCACCCCTGTAATTTCGTAACCCCATCCTTCGCACAGCCAGCGTAGGGATGCCAAAGCCACACCCAAAGCGAACTCTGGATTTTCCTCTATCGTATCCCGGGCGGCTCGGTTCAGAGTCAGGGGATCGCACGGGCTACGGTTGGCCAAATCCAACGCCAAATCCATATACCCCAGTTTTCTGGCGGTGGCGAACCACTTGCCTTCCTCGCCCGGTGTTGAAGCGATCAGGTCATTGAGGATCCTATCCGGATCCACAGTGGGATATTTCTTGGTGATGCTGCGGAAGGTGTTGATTCGGGTGTTGGACGCATTGGCGTGCATGGCATATCGTTGATACGCTTGCTCCACCTCCCCAACGGAAATCAATAAATTCTCGCAGTCTTGATCAATATGATGGCCATCGTTTGGCCCTCCGCACTGTTCGGCAAACTTCAGCGCGGCCTCATGCTGGCCCATAGCGGCCAGTGCCAGAAACCCAAAACGATGATACGACCAGAAAGTGTATGAGGCCTCATTCAGAAGGTCGATCAACTCCTGGTGACGGCCTGCGGTCAGAAGGCATGAGAGACACGCTGTCACACCCCGGAAGTAACCGGTTCCGGCTTTCCGCTCTTTCCAGTATAGCCGAACCCGATCAATGAACCGATCTGCCCACTGCGAAGCAATCTCTTCCGAGCTACACAAGGCTCCCCAGTGATCTCCCAAGGTTTCGATATAGCTGTAGCCGTCTTCTTCAAATGCCTGCCAAAGCCGTTCAAGCCATTTATCCCGCTTTATTCCGTCAACATCGGCAGCGGCGATAATCGGGACCAATGCCTCAATGGCGTTGTAGACCGCAGTCCCCATCGAACCGGATGAAGAATCCACATGCTCAATGGCCCCAACCACCTTCTCAATGAACCTGACAGCTCCCTCGGCGGCCAGGTTTGGGTCTTTTCGGGCGACTTTTTTAATCTCCGATACTGCTTCCTTGATCCGTTGAATTGCAGGTTGGGAGCGCCAACCAAAGGCATGGCGGCGGAATCTGGGGAGGAAGGTCCACTTATGGGTGACGCCGTCTTTTGGCTTGGAAATAGTCATGGCAGGAAGTGCGGCTCATCTTGGATGGTGGTAAGGCACTGGTCCAATGACAAATCGGTGTAAATTTCCCACCACTGTCCGGTATGCCGCATGTAGGCGAGGTTGAAACGATCCTCGCCTACATATTCCATCCTGGCGAATTTGGTGTCGAAGAATTCAGATATGCAATTTGGCGCTGGGCAGCGGTATTTCCCACAAAAATAGAAAAAAACTGCCATGCCACTTGGTAGAAATTTCGACCAGATAGTTCAGATCGCTGTTCTTCTGGGGCGGTTTCACATGGTTTGGAATGAGCTGCTCAGCGACAAGCGCGTCGGCTTTTTCTTGAACGGCTGTTTTTACGGGTTTTGGAGCCTTTGCCTTATTCCTTTTGTCAGGACCCCATGTCCACTGTCGAGCCACGGATTATTTCTCCCCAATGTTAAAATTCGATTTGCTCCGATGCGGATTCCAGGCTTCGCTTGATCTCATCAATCACCTTCTTTTTCGGAGACCGGGAATCGAACCAAGTACCAAGCTCATGAAGCGCATCATAGCCATCCGGGTCGGTTTCCGAGTGAAAAAGCAGGGCGATTTCTCCAAATTTATCGAGGTCTGCCTCTTCTTTACAAGCCCTGGAAAACACCGAGATTACAGTTCCGAGCATGTTGTGGTGGCTGTGGAAAAAGCCAATATCATTGAGCAGTCCTACATCAGTAGGCGATGATTCCAATCCGAACAAAAGCAATTCTTTCAGTCTGTTGTTGCCATGTTTGAAATATCTCCTGATGAGCGCATAGTTCGGCTTTTCCGAATTTTTTTCATCCATAAACGCTTTCAGGATCGATTCCGAACGTTCAATGTCACCTTCAAAATAACCGACCAACACCTTCTGTCTGGCATTCTCAGGTTTCGCGGACCGTTCTTCAAGTTCCTCTTGGCCATTGTCATCATCAACCCACATGAAACCCAGGCCCTCCATGCCTTGGGCCCAATTCGTCGGGTCTCTCTTGACCGCTTTTTTCACGGCCTCGAAAATCATCTCGTTTTTCAGGCTATCGAAATCATCATCAACCATGTATCAGTCTCGTTTCCTTTATTTGGAATCAATCAATGATCGCACAGAAGATAACCGCTCCATTTTCCGACCCGACCGTCCGGCGCCAGTATGCCGCGTGTGACCATTCCGGACAATTCCCGGCCTGCAGTTCGGATGGAGACGCCGGTGGCTTCAGCGAGTTGCTTCCGGGTGATCCGGCCAGTTTCTTTCGCAATCTGGATAATCTGGGCCTGACGGTCTGGAGGCTGGGGGGCGGGTTGGGCGGACACCTCATCTCTGGACGTGAACCAGGCAGTGGTTCCGTTGGAAATCCGCCGGACTGCGCCATCACTTACCATCTTTGTCAGATGCCGATGCAAAGGTAACTGCTCTCCCCCTATTTGATTTTGCCAGCCAAAGCGATTTGAATGGCGATCAATGGGTTGACTCCCTGT
>JADFZT010000126.1 GCA_015232395.1 Magnetococcales bacterium
AAATCCCTGACCAGCCTATCAGGGTGTGCCTCTCGCAATGTCTCCAAGATTTCCCCCACAGCCCCTGTTAGCGCATCAGGTGAGTGTGGCGCGTCATTCAAACCAGCAAACCGTTTTAAAACAGGGAGGTCAAAGTCGAACACCTCCAGAGAAATGACACGAACCACACCTCTTTTTCGGCGTTCCCGATAGCGGGCCATTCTTTCAGCACTTTGATTTTTCATGTCATTCTTACGCTTCACAGGTCGCTCTCCAAAATCACAATGACTCATCATCATCTCCAGAGATGCCGGGTAGGCAAATAGATTTTGCATTCATAGGCTCATGTCCTCGACTGCCAGCCGCTCAGCTTCTTCCCGAGAAAAGCCGCCATCGTATTCCCTGATAGCCGCTCTCTCTTCAAACTTCTCGATCCAGTCTTCAGCTGCCATCCCTCCCAACCACGCCCCAGACTTAATCCAGACCAGAGTACTCCCCTGAGCCTTGAATTCCAGTCGGCCTATGTCGGCGTGGGTCAATTCAGCGCCATTGGCAACAAGCAGAGGCAGAGCGGGCATATCGTCGTAGGTCGTCGCCCTTGCCGGGTCTAGGCCACTGAAAAGACGTTCTGGGCTCCATCCCAATTCAGCCAGATGAGGGCCATGCTCTTTCCAAAACCGGAACATGGCCTCCAGAATGCGGCGTCGGTGATCATCGGCCACTTGGGGAAGTGGCTCAAATTCCAAAACTGAAAACCGCTTGCTCTGTTGCGAGCAAGTCTCCTCAGTTTGTTGGTGGGACAGGTGGGACGGGTGGGACATATCCCGCAAATCCGCATGAATACAGGGCTTCCATGCCGTCCTTGTGTCCCACTGGTCCTTTTCAACAGGTGGGACAGGTGGGACGCTGTCAGGGCTATGGATTGTGTCACCATCAGCCGTCCCAGTTGTCCCACTGTCGCTTCCCGTCGGGTGGGACACCATGGGGTTGAAGAAAAACCTTTTCCGCCAAGCGTTTGGTGGATGCGTCCCACAGGTCCCAGTTGTCCCACCCAATTTTGCAGATGGGCGGGCTGTAAGCGCTGATGGGGTTTCAGTTTCCCGGCCAGAAGTTAAACTGGATTCGTCCAGCATTTTTTCAGGGGGCTTTGTAAACCCACTATTCTGGTGGGACGTGGGACGGCGCCAGGCAGCGAAATGGTCTTTCATGGTTCATCCCCGCCCAGGGAAATGAAGTGATAGCAACGGGTTGGTCCCATTCCCGGCAATCTGGGCTTGACCGTCGCTACCCCATCGTTACCCGGGGCAATCCATCCCTGCTCCTTCAGCAGGCGTGTGACAAATTTATGGTCCAACCCCTGGCATATTTCCTCCCGAAACACCCCTGGAAATACCCAGTATTCGATACGGTCTTCTACCACCTGAAAAAAACCTGCCCGGTTGATGGTGGGGCGCGCATTGATCTCTGTTTTGTTTGAAAAACGACTCTCTCCATGCTTCTCAAAGAACAACTGCACCTGGGCAAGGGCCGTTTTAATTTCCTGGGGACCGGTCCCACCCCGGGCGGTAATCCAGGCTTCCTGGCAGATCCGGGCGGCGGAGAATGCCTCATCCTCTTGCCAGCCGGTTACCCCCAAGGCGGTTGCCAACTCCCCAGCAGCAGCCACCAGGGCGAAACGTCCGGCCACCCGGAGGGCCTGTCCATCGGCATCGGGGGAAAGGCTTTCGTTCAGAAACTCCTGGCGGTATTCTTCAATGGCGGGGGCCATCCCTTCCAGTCTGGAAACAAGCCGGTTGATGAACTCCCGGGCAGGTGTGCCATAAAAAGATCGTGCTGCAGTATTAATAGCCCTGGAAAAGTCTGCCCCCCCAAGATGGCCGTGCAGATTTTCAAATAGGCCATAGCCAGCTCCTGCATCTGCCGGAATATCCGCAAGCCTTACCTCCTGACCGGCCCGGGACCGTTTGCCTGCCGCCCGCATGTGTTCGGCCAAGCCGATCTCGCCAGCACTCAGGAAAAGTAGCCGCCAAGTCGATTTTTTTCTGGCAGTACCATCCCGTCTGGAACGAGCCTTGCCGGTACCATTGGCTAACATGTAGGCGATTTCCCCAGCCTCTCGTGGGTCAACCTGGGCCAATTCATCTAAACAAAGAAGAGTGTCATTGTGAAGCAAGGCCACTGCCTCCAAACCATTTGAGGTAGCCCGCCAGCGTTGCAACCTTTCCGCCCCACCCCAAACAGAAACCGCGACGGTCAACGCAGTCGTCTTGCCGGTGGAGCTTTGACCAGTAAAGTTGAACCCCCCCGATTCTTCCTCGACCAGGTGGAGAAGGACAGAAGCAAAGGCAGCACTCACCGCAAATACCAGTCTGGAATTTCCTACACAACGGGCCGCTACCCCCTGTTGCCAATCAGCTAGAGTGCCTGCTGCCTCAAAACCTTGCAGATCTCCAGAAATAGATTGCAGCATAACCCGCTCATTATTTTCCCCGATGGTTTCATTCGGAAAAACAAACACATCACCATACCAACCAGTCCGCTCCACACAACGGGCTACAGCCTCAGGTAGTGAGTTTTGAATATAGGTGGAGAGGTGTTCTCTGGCCTTTCGGTTGGGTGTGATGCCCAACCCCATGGAGAGGAGCGTTCGCCGACAATCCGCACCATCACCAGCAAGGTTTTCCATGGGCATAGCCCAGGAGTGTTTGTGGCCATCAGGATCTTTGAATTCAAGAAGCCGCCCATGGTTAGTCTGGGAGGCATCCCGGGTGCGGGCTGTGATGTGCAACGGATCGCAAAACCAGACAGGTTGAGCTTGCTCATCATCATCGGTTGGGGGCAGATAATAGGTTCCGTTGCGCCGGTTTTTAACTCCTTCCACCACCTCAAAGGGAAACTTGCCGTGGACTTCTTCATTAGCTTGGACCTCGATTTTTCGCTCTTGGATGGCCCCACCGCCAACGCCAGGTTGATCCAGAAGTTCTTTATTCTCCTGGGGTGGCGTTATCAGATTGCTGGAATCCTCCAGAAAAACCCGGCCTGCCTCCTGATCAACCCCTTCCGCAATTGCGTCAGCCGCATCCCAGCCATTCGGTAAACTTTCCCGTTGTGGTAAACAAGGCAGATCTAGGAAAGCATCTAGCCGCAGCCATTTCACAGACATCGCTCCAACTTGGTGCAAGATATCGGTCACCTTGTTGGCATAGGCCAATCCTTTTTCGTCATGGTCAGGCCAGACTATCACCCGGCGGTCAGCCAGAGGGGACCAATCTGCCTGGTGTGCTGATGCTGAACCGTTTGGACTGGTAGTGACCACCAATTCTGGGAAGAGGATGTTGGCAGCATCTGCTGCCTTCTCCCCCTCGGTCACCAGAACCCAACCATCTGGCTGGGAAGCCAAGCCTTTCAGATTGTAAAGGGGGCGGGGGGCAGGCACACTTTTCCATCGCCATTGTAATTTACCGTCAGTACCCTGGCAGAAGGTTAGGGGGAGCATTTCCTTTTCACCATCTGGCTTGTCGAACCGGGAGATGTAGAAGAGCACTCGCCCTTCGGCATCGCAGTAGGTCCACCGCTGGGACGGTTCCCCCATCCTGTAATGGCTGGGCGGTTCCGGCGCTTCATCAGGAATTGGGGTGATGGGTTTCCAGGTTTCGGCCTTTTTCTTCTGGCTGGGCTTGCCAACCGGTGGTACGGGGGAGGCCCCGACCAGATCTGCCACCCGCTCCAAAATGATGGGGAAGTCCTGTTTGGGACTCAAACCCAACATTTTACCGACCAGCGAAAAACCATCGCCGGGGTTGCATCCGTTGCAGTAGTAAGATCCGCTTCCGTCCCGATCATCAAAGCGGAACCGATCTGTGCCGCCACAATTTGGGCAGGGGTGGTGTTTGCCATCAAGGACAGATGGGGCCACCCCCAAGTTAGCCAGGATGTTCCGCCACTTCCCCTTCGCCGCCTCCCGAATGGAGCCAACATCCAGTTGGGAGCGATCAGCCTTTTGCATGGTATCTTGTTTGGGGCGGGGTCCCAGGGATATTGTAGATTGATTTTTTGGATGAAATGATGGAGAATGCGAGGTGTTCGGCTCCCCAGCACGACACGCCTGCATTCCCCGGCTCTCACCGGGGTTTTGCTCTTCTTTCATCGATCAACCCTCCCCAGTTTTGTAGGGTCGTTGGCCCCAAAGAGGGCACCCTTTATCGGTGCATCCCCTGATGGTTCCCCGCCAACCCGGCTCATCTGGACCGCAAACGCAGCGACAGCACATCGCATTGATGGCAGCTCTTTTACTATTTTTCAGGTTCTTTGCGATCTTGATGGGGTCGTGAGAAGGCCCTTTTTCAGGTTTCTGTCGTGTTTTCCTCCTAGATGTGGGGTTTACCCTTGCCGGATGTGCTGGAGTCGATTGCTTCTGGGTAAAAGTGGCCGAATCTGGGGTCTTTTGGCTCTCATTTTTATGGATGCTCATGAAGACACCTCCCCACTCAAATCAGCTATCAGTTGCTTAATAGGTCCGACAGGCCATGCCGTCGTACGCGGCCCTAATTTGACGGGCTTGGGGAAACGTCCAGTTTTCACACCATTCCACCAAGTTGACTTGCTAACAGGAACAATCGCCGGTATTGGGGGGACAGCATTGGGATCTCCAATAATTTGACTCAGACGGAGAAAGCCCACATCTGGAAGGAGGGGTGACCGCTGCATTGCTTTTGCCATCATTAAACCTCATTAGGTTGAGTTGAACATGACGGCAAGAATCGCTGGGCATTTTGGGCAAGGGAAGAGTTTTTTTAATTCGTCAATTCGCTTGCAACTTTTTGAAATATCGCTGTTTTATTCAGAATTATGGATTTGGGCGGATTGGGCAAGTTGGGCAAGTTGGGCAAAAAACTAGTGAAGTCCCCCCAGAGGGAGTGACTTTGGGATAACCTCTAAAAGGGGATAAGCCGTTCAATGGATAGAGCAGTTAAACTCTAACAGCACCCTGAGGGAGCGGGTTTTCTACGTTGCACTAAGAGGGAATATATTGAGAAATCCTACGTCTGATGGTTTCCGAGTCGCGCGCTTTTGGATTGAGCTTAGAGTTTTTCGAAATTTCTTTAGCGATTTTTATTTTTGTCCAGGTGGGATTTTCTTCCTGAAGTTTCTTTGCCTCTTCAATCCACTCCTGGTACATTTCTTGCCATGGCCCTTTAGGCACCTGTTTACGCGCTAACTCAAGCCCCCCGTTGCTATCCCCATCAATTTCATCAGAGTGGGTAACTGCATTGCCTTCCTGGCATCCCTGAGCCTCCTGTTTGCCTTGGGTTTTGATAGGGGGCATTCCCTGAGTTTGACTTGCTTCACTCTGTGCCTGCCTTATCCAAGCCGAAACAATTTCCCTCTGATCGGAGTCCAACTCTGCCCAAACCAGGAAGCGAATACCAACATACTGCAAATCTGGCCCTGATGCCTGGGCGCTCATCGGATCAATATCTAAAAAATGCCATTCGTGAGGGGGGATTGTTTTTGGTTGAGGTATGTGAGGAGATGTTAACCCAAACCCAATAAATTTTTCGCAATCCAAGTTTTCAAGAATTTTCATCCAAGAAATTTTATAAATTTCTTCTATATCTCTATTGAAATCATCCAGACGCGCATACCACTCATAGAAATAGTGTTGTTTTTCAAGTGAGTATGGCGACTCTTTTAAAACAGACCTTTCTGACTCCAACTGTTCACGCCGCTTTGTTTCATAATCGTAAACAGGTTCGTTCTTGTAAGTTAAAGTTTTTGCTATGATGCCAAACAAATCATCAAGTTTTTTCCATGGCAAGGGCTCACGAAAAATATTCCTGGACTGGGTAATCATCGTTCACGCTCTCCAAGCGTCTCCAAGAGTAACCCGGCCAGAACGGAGGAGAGCCGCCTTTTCCCGCCGTCGCGGTAGACCGGGTATTCGGTGGGTGAGTGTGCCCCTAAGCTTTTCACCTGATAGGGACCACCTCAGCGCTATTCCGTAGGGCATCCAAGTGATCTGCCCAACGCTGCATCATTGCCTTGCGTTCCTCGATGTATTGGCTGCGGTGGTAGGCGGCTCGGGATTCGTTGCGTTCTTTGTGGGCCAGTTGGCGTTCAATTACGTCAGGCCGGAATCCCATTTCATTCAGGATGGTAGATGCCACGGCCCGAAAGCCATGCCCGGTCATCCGCCCCCGGTAGCCCAGGCGGTAGAGAGCATACAGGGCTGTATTTTCCGACATCGGGCGGCGGGGCATTCGGCCAGCGAAGACCCACTGGAATGCACCGTTGATGGCATGTTGTTGCTGGATGATCTCCAGAGCCTGCTGGGAGAGGGGGACTATGTGAGGGGCACGCATTTTCATGCGTTCAGCTGGAATGCGCCATTCCGCCTTTTCAAGGTCGAACTCTTCCCAGGTGGCCAAGCGCATTTCACTGGTGCGGACGAAGGTCAGGGCTAACAGCTTCAGAGCCAGCTTGGTTTGGAGATCCCCCCCGGCCAAGGAATCATAGCTTTCAATAGCTTGCAGCAACTCTGGCAAATCTTGCACATCAATAGCCTTCTGGTGTGTGACCACATGTGCCTTGAGTGCTCCTTGCAAGTCTGCCGCTGGATTGCTTTCGCATTTTCCTGTGATGACGGCATATTTGAAAACGTTGGAGACAACTGCGCGCACTCTTTTGGGAAGATCAGTTGCCCCTCGTCGCTCAATGGCTCGAAGCGCATCCAAGACTGTCATGGGCTTGATGACAGAAACTGATTGGTGACCAAATGCCGGGAAGATATCCGCTTCCAGGCGGCTAAGAACATAACGGGCGTAGCGGGGGGTCCATCGGGCGGCTTCATTTTCCATCCACTCTCTGGCAACCCTCTCAAAAGAATGATCGGCGTTCGCCATTGCTTGGCGCTTCTTTTCTTTTCGGGCCAGCATCGGATCAATCCCTGCCGCCAACTGCTTTTTTATTTCCTCCCGCTTGGCACGAGCCTCCTTCAGCGTCAAGGTTGGATAAACACCCAAAGCCATGGTCTTCCGTTTCCCTGCGAATCGGAAGTCCAACCGCCAATATCGCCCGGCGGGTTTTACCAGCAGATACATTCCCCCGCCATCGGCCAGCTTGAATGGCTTGTCGGCGGGCTTTGCCTTGCGGATGGCGGTATCAGTGAGTGGCATTGACGGTACCTCCCTTGTCGGTATCTGAACATACCGTCACAAGTACCGACAAAAATCCTGGCTGTCAATGCTTTTCTCTGGATGTCTCTGGACAAACATATAGAGATTGGCGTTGAAGTTTAAAGACTTTTTGAGTTTCTTTGGGCTGTGTTGGACTTAAAAATGGCGGATGGGGTGGGATTCGAACCCACGGAACCTTTCGATTCGACGGTTTTCAAGACCGTTGCCGTAAACCAC
>JADFZT010000127.1 GCA_015232395.1 Magnetococcales bacterium
TGGCGGTCAGGGGTGGTCATCGGGGGTCCGGGGGGTGGGGCCACGCTCAAAGGTGGAGCGCCCACTTTATGCTTCCCGGGTGAATGGGGTGCCCAACGAACATTTTCGAACCTAGGAATATCCTACATCTGTCAGATCAAGTCTTGGCAAGTACACCCAAAATGGTCAAAATATTTACTGGCAAACCCCCACCCCATGACATAAACAAGTGCGAGAATCAGACCAACGATGGAGAGAGATTCGAAGATTGAATGTTTCAACAGCGTCTTATCCGGGTTGCTGCCGTTGATGCTGTTTTTGGCCATAGCCTATCCTTTTTTTACAAAGAAAATAAAATCAATCACCGCGGACCCATTCATCGCCTAATTTTGATTTTCTCCTCCAGCATGGGGCACAATATGGGTCGCCCTTTCCAACTAAAATTAATCGGTCTCTTTCTGCCCAAATATCAGAGTAAAAGCTCTTGTATTCATTATCATCTGGATTAAAGCATTTTATTCGCGGGAGATCTTCCAGACTGCTGAGAGGACACCATCGGCATTGACTGGTCTTGTTGTTCAGGGTGTAATCAAATACACAGAAGCAATCAGACTCCAGATCAGGTATGTTATGCGGTTTCGGACCCATGCTGACAGGAGAGATGGATGAGCGTTTTTGGCATTCCGGTTCATTGATGGGTATTAAATTTGACTTTTTGAAAAGCCCAAAATCCCGCCACTCTTCTTTCTCATCTGTTTTACAGAAGGCAATGAAATATTTGGCGTTTTCGTGAGCTACGGGAAAGCGGATGCAAGGTTTGATGATCGCTTCGGCGTTGGAATCTGCCCTGAGGCAAAATTGATCCGGTTCTGATTGTGCCTCCTGAAAAGGGAAGAGGAGGAGCGCCAACAGGAGGAAGAAAAGTTGAGTCAGGCGTTGCTGCTTATGGTTCATCATTACTCCCTGCTCTGCAAATCAGGATAGGAGGTATCCTAGCGAAGGCTCAGGGTCTGAAATCATTCATGGATTTCAAACGCCATCAAAAAGCACACCTGAGAAAAACCACAGGTTGCTCGACGGTTTGTTTTTCCTGTGAGATTGGTCGCGCCTTTTTCCGGAGGCGAGGCCCATTTTTCAACTTTACCACAAACGGAGCTTGCTCTTTGAACCACTTTCTCCCCATATCCATGGGGCCTGCGGTCAGGAGTTCTTCCCATCCAGCCATGAGATCTCCCTTACCCACCTTTACCAGGCTCCCTAGTTGATCGAAACGCCTTTCCTGGCAACGACTTTTCATCAACTCTTCGGCTTCTCGGATGTCGTCTGGGACGGATGATCTTTCCAGACGCGATCCCTTGGTCGGGGTGCGAATTTCGATGATCCCGTTGATTCCCAGTTCGGATGAGGCGGTGATGGTGGAGAGAGGGTCGGAGATCATATGATCCACAGTGATGGTGATATCCCCGCCGTTCCCGAGATTTGCATCGGCATTAATTCGGCTGTTATCGAGGATGGCCAGGGTAGAGTCGATGGTAACGTCCCCACCATTCCCAATACTATCCTCGTCCTCCGCCGGGGTGATGATTTGGCTGTTAGACAGGTGTAGGAGCAACCCGGCTGTCAGGTGGATGTCTCCACCATTGGCGATTTCCGCTCTGGTAGTGATGCTGGTATTTTCACTCATTAAAATCCGTTCTGCTGATATATGGACATCTCCAGAATCACCAGCGTCAGAAGCCGTCGAGGTGCTCTCAGCGTGAATATCTCCCCCACCCATGATGCGAAGGGTGCCCGTGTGGATGTCGATCCAGCCACCTTGCCCTGAGTCGGTGGTGGTGCTGGAAATGGAACCGGTATCATCCATAAGGATCATCTCACCGACATCAATATCGATGGAGGCTCCCGTACCACTTCCTGATGTCTCACTGGTGATGAAGGCATCGATCAGGTGCAGCTCACCGCCGATATCGATATCGATGCCCCCCACATCTCCGGAATCGAAGCTATCGGAGCGCAAGGTGGAAAAGCTATCCATAAGCAGATCACCTTCGGCTGAAACGGCTATCAAGCCGGAGCTACCACTCCCGGTTGATGCGACATTTTCAATCCGGTAGCCGCTCATCTCGATGGACCCAAAAGTGGAGAGGGTAATATCTCCAGCATCTCCGGCGTCACGGGTGATTGTTTGAAGTTGCCCATCGTTATCAAAAATGATTCGGGAATCACCAGAAATGATTGCTGAGCCTGCTTGTCCAGCATCATAGGTGGAGATTTCAATCTGACCGGCATTGATGGAAATTTCACCCGTCGCTTCCAAAACAACCGAGCCGCCATTCCGAGCGGATTGGGTAAAATTGTTGATGGTAGCGCCCGTGAGTTGGATATCCCCTTGGGCAGAGAGACCGACTCCCCCCCCTTCAGTGACCTCAAGATGCCCGCCATTAACGACGATATCCCCACCGCTGAAGGTGATGCTTTCCCCTTCGACCATCTTGATATTCGTTTCTTCGAGGCCAATCCCTTCGGGCTGCTCGGAGAGAAACCCAAACTCAGCAGGGGCGGCTGTGGAAAAAATGCTCTCTCCATCAAGGGCTATATAGAGCCGATCGTTTGCTCCCAGCTCCAGATAATCCGCAGTGGCGGCATGGAATGAGCCGCTGATATCAATCGATCCATTTTTGCCGAAGATGATGCCGTTGGGGTTGATCAGATAGAAGTCAGCCCCACTGATGCTGGATTTAATAGTTCCGTCGATCCAAGAGTCGTTTCCACCAGTGACACGGCTGATGATGTGGGTGATGGTGTCCGCTCCCGAGAAAGAGGCGGTTTGACCGGCTTCCAGGTTAAACTCACTGAAGCTGTGAAAGAGATTGCTTCCCTCCTGCCGGCCCATGTCGGAGGAGATATCATATGCACCACTTTCTCCCGGGGAGAGAGGCCCGGTCTCCCCCGGATTCATGGAGCCATCCAGGGAGATGCCACCGCCACTGCCGGCATGACCAGGGGGCGGGCTGACGAGGCAACCGAGTAGCGCCAGAAAGGCGAGGCCCTGGCGTGTCAGCATGACCGGGAAGCCAATTTTCTATTTGATGACTTCGAAGCCATCGATATCGATCACCGGATTGTTGTGAGATTGATTTCCCTCCACCTTGATCCACAAGGTGTGTTCGCCATCCTCCAGGTTTTCCTTTTCGTAGAGCGTGGATTGAAACTCGATGGGAGGCGTGAAATAGAAGGGCACATCCCCCTTGCAGATCCCGTCGACACACACCTTGGCCTTGCCACCGAAGGGGGTTTTTTGGCCTTTCCAGCGGATGCCGGTGCCGTTGAATTTGACCACCGCCAGGGAGCCTTTTTGTCCGGAAAAGATCCGCCGGCCACCGGAGCAGGGGGAGCAGGTGGTGGGGGTCCAAGTGCCGTCATAGGTGATCATCGGGTCATACTCCTCGATCCAGACCGTGGAGGCGGCATCACAGGCATCCCCTATGTCGTCCCCATCGGCGTCGGCTTGGTTAGCATTGGCGTTGTCCGGGCAATTGTCCAGCGAGTCGGAAACCCCATCCCCATCCCGGTCCACCACGACTGAAAGATCTGTAGTCATGGCAATGGTGAGTTCGAGCAGGCTCTCATCCTCCAGCACCTCCGCAGTCAAGACCACGGTTTCGTAGCCATCGGCCTGGACGGTGACGGTGACCTCGCCGGGCTTTTGGGAAAGAAGAAACTCGGCAGCCGGGGCCAGGGCGGTGGTCTCCACGCTGTTGCCGCTCTCCACGTGCTGAACCGTTACAGTCGCGCCATAGATCAATTCGTTGCTCTCCCCGTCATACACATGGCCCGAGACATAGCCGACCCGATCGTTGGTGTTGTCTGTTTCGAAGTGCCACACCTCCTCACTCACCGTCCGCCCCCCATAGCCATCCAGCGCCTCCACCTTCCAGTAGTAGATCATGCCATCCTCCAGGCCGTCGTCGGGTCCCACATAGGCGGCGGGGATGGTGAGCTCCTCTTGGCGAATCACCTCCACTTCGAAGTCGTCGTCCTTGGCGATGATCAGGGTATAGGTGACATAATCCTCGGGGTCGTCATCGGTAGTGGCCTCCCACTGAAACACCCCCGTGGTGCGGATCGAAGCGCCATCCTCGGGAGTGAGCAGGCTGAAGTCGTTGGGGGAGTGGTTGTCCGCATGGTTTTTATAGACCACCGAACGTTCCATGGGGGAGAGGGTCTCGGTGTCCTGGTCCTGGACGAAATAGTAGATCTCATAGCGCCCGGCCTCTTCGAAATAATCCTCCTCATACCAATACCAGTCGTTTCCATCCTCGCTATCCCGCTTCATGAATTTTTTGGTCAGCTCCAGCTCCACCTGCTCGGTGCCACTCTGTTCCGGGAGTTCCTGGTCGGGATGGCGGATTTCGATCCAAGGGCTCAGATCCAACCGGGCGCTGTCGTTGACCGTGAGTTGGAGGGTGTCGCTATCTTCATTGGCATTGAGGAAAATCGTCCCGCTCGTGGTGAGGATTTCCGCCGGGTTGCCGGGGGCGTTGATCACATAGTCGAGGCCAGCCCCCAGATAGTGTTCTGTAGAAAGTTGGCCATCTCCCCCCAGATCGTTCAACACATTGCTGCCGATACCGTCCCCGTCATCATCCAGCAGGGGGTGCTGTATGGCGTTGTCGAAATAGGGTGGGATTTCTATCCACCAGTCGCTCCTCTGGGTATAGATTTCGGTGGCTTCGGTAGCGGTCTGGAAAGCCTCTTTAAGACCCACACCCCTCCCCCAGGCCTTGAAGAGCTCTTCCAAAAAATATTCCCCCACCCGAATCTCATCGTTTTCCCGTGGCCCTTTGAAGGAGACTTCGTCATCAGCGGCGCTGGTTACCACGATGCGGTTATTCCCGGAAACCTCCGGAATAAAGCTGCCGGAATAGCACGCCCCCACCACCACGACTCGGGCTTTTCCCAAAGCCTCTTCCTCCAGTTCCGCTTCCAGGCTATTCAACCAACCATCGATATCGGTGGGGGAGAGGGTTTCATCGCTGTCCAGATAAAATTTTTCCGCCTCCCCATGGTCCACCAAGATCAGATAGAGCGGGGCAGGAGTGCCGTCCATGAGGGGGGGAATTGTTTGGGTAAGCAGCTTTTCAATGGTGGTTTTGGTGGGAGAGAGAATATCACTGTCCTCATCGGGATGATTCCCATATCCCACATACCAGATGTGGCTCTCTTCAAAGCCACGATCGATGAGGCTTTGATAGATCCGGTCGGTGGTTTTTTGGTGGGCGGCCTGCCCCTCCTCATCACTCTCGATCCGCCCCTGCACGATCACCGCATAGCCGGCAGTCTCTCCCACCCAGAGGGTTTCGGTGGCGCTGCTGCTGCTGAGGAAACCTTCGTTTTCATCGTTGTAGGAGACGACGATTTCATAGTGGCCATCGTAATTGAACGGCACAACATCACTAAAGGTGAAAAAGCCATCCTCATCCGATTCCGTGGTATAGTTCAGGGTCGAACCGTTGGGATCCGTTACCGCCAGATGGATCTCCTGTACCAAGCTAATGCCTCCACTGCCAGCCAGGTTCAACCGCCCGGAAAAAGTAACCTCCTCCCCCTGGAAAACCGAGCTGCTCGACATCGCCAAGGAGATTTCCGTCTGCCACTGGCCACCCGTATAGGAGTAGACAAAGATGCGGTTGGTTTCGGTGGCATTGCCGGTGAGATCGGAGGCCTTGACCGTGATCGAATAAGCCTCCCCAACTGCCCAAAGATCATCATCCGTAAATTCCAATACCCAGCTGCTCCAATCGGAATCCGTGCTGGCTGTTATCCAACTGTCGGTGGTGGTCCAGCGCTGAAAACCGTCTTCTTGTTTCAGATAATTACCGTACCCGTCCTTGATCTGGAGCTCGACCGCGGCGATTCCGGTTCCATAGTCCATGGCAGAACCGTAGGGGTCTTGAACAACAAGGAGGGGGCTGTTGTTGTCCGGATAGGATACTTCCAGCTCCGGGCTCCAATAATCAGCTGCTGAGGTGGAATCTGTTGGATCGGTGAAATCTTTCAACTCATCCAGATTGGAAAAACCGTCCCCATCCAGATCACCATCTATATCAGAAGGATCATCGGGATCCAAACCATACCGTTCCTCAAAAGGATCGGGCATTCCATCCTCATCTCGGTCCAAACCTAAAAGGTTTAACAAGCCTTCATTATCCTGATCAACAACAGGATGAATGAGACGCTCACCAAAACCAATCTGGCCGTGCTGATTGCTTCCCCAAATCCATGGGATATCATCTTCGGTTATAGCTACGGTGTGAGCCCCACCCGCATCAACTAAATTTACATTAGTTAGAGTTAAAACCTGGACGGGAACAGCGCTATTTTCGGATAAACCATTCCCGAGCTGGCCATTATCGTTGCGCCCCCAAGCCCAAAGGTTTCCATCCGACTTAATAGCGAAAGAATGAGATCCCCCTGTCGCAATTTGTTTCACATCCTGAAAATCAGAAACTTGGACAGGTTGGAAACGGTCCTCAGTGGTACCATCTCCAAGCTGTCCATAGCTGTTATCCCCCCAAGCCCAAACTGTCCCATCCAATTTTAGTGCCATTGAGTGAGTATTGTGCGAAGCAATTTGGATTATATCTGACAAACCGGAGATTTGGATTGGTGTTGAACTGTTATCTGTTGTACCATTACCAAGTTGCCCATGATCGTTGCGCCCCAAAGACCATACAGTCCCATCTGATTTTAATACGATATTATAATAGTCTCCAGATGACACTTGAACAACTTCAGACAGGCTTGAAATCTGCACAGGTTCAGAACGATATCCTGTAACATCATCACCTAGCTGCCCAAAAGAATTATCCCCCCAAGCCCAGAGGGTACCGTCTGACTTGACAGCTAAATTATGATAAACACCAGAAACAACATGAACTACATCTGACAGTTCAGAGACCTGAGAGAGAGAAGAACTGACAATATCAGCGTCAGTGGTAGCATTCTCAGATGCAAGCCAATAAACCTTATCATCGCCCCAAGTCCACACTGTCCCATCAGATTTTACAGCAGCAGAAAAATAATAACTTGACGATACATTCGTTGCATCAGTAAGACCGAAAATCTGGATAAGGGTCGAACCTGAATCGGTGACTTTGTACTGAGACGCCCAGCCCCGTGCTCTCGGGCCAGCACTTCGACCACCGGAACCTCCAT
>JADFZT010000128.1 GCA_015232395.1 Magnetococcales bacterium
TCTACGAAGTCAGCAAAACATTTTCAGACCAAAAAGGCTGTCAAGTCTTATTTGCGGCAGGGTGCTGAATAGTTACAGTTTGGCGGGTTATCGACATAAACCAGACGAAATTCGTTTGGAAAGCGGAGGGTGATTTTCTCTGGAAGCCTGATGCATACAGAGCCTTCTTTTATTTTTACTTTCATTATTTGTTTTAACCTCAAAATTGCACTTGTACAATTGTTTCTGACTCACCACTACGCCTGAAACGAATTTCTCAGTCTCTTACTGCATAGCTGAATTTTTTGCCTGCCATAAGGCCAAAAGCCTGACAGCCAACCTGGAAAACCCTACCGAACAAAAAAAGCTATTCAAACTAATAAACGTCTTATTCTACCAGACAATTATACTTTTGTAAACATGGCAGCCAAATTGGCGACAAAAAGAGACAAAAAAGCCTTGGCGGGAAGAGCCCTCCAAGGCTTTTTCTTTGTTGCCAAAAATCGAAACCTATTCGTTTTCTGCGATGCGAAAGCCGAAGTGGTTGTTGCCAACGTTGGGATAGTCTGAGGCTCTGGCGTAGGTGAGGAGAGTGGCAGCATGGTAGTTCCAGGAGCCGCCGCGCCTCACGCGCAATAGATCCGCTCCCGGCGTGGTGTTGAGAGGATCCAACGCCCCTTCGGCATAAAAATCAGCGTCATAATAGTCCTGGCACCACTCCCAGACATTGCCCCCCATATCGTAAAGACCATACGGATTGGCCGCATAGGAGCCTACCGACAGGGAATGGCCTTCCTCGTTGTGCACACCGGGGGTATCGCCGTTATAGTTGGCCTTGGTGCTGTCCAGGGTGCCGTCATCGGTGGGATATTCCAGCTGCTGCCCGCCTCTTGCGGCATATTCCCATTGGGCCTCGGTGGGCAGGCTCACCCCGTAAAATTCGGCAAAGGCATACGCCCCATACCACTTGACCCAGTTGATGGGCCAGTCCGATTTGGAATTATCCAGCAGCTCAAAGGTATTGTCCGTGGTGCTGTAGGCGATCCAGCTTTTGTTATCGATATGCTCCTCATAGCCATCGCTGGTGCAGCCGCCAGTCTCCCCAAGCTGCAAAAACACCTCCCCGGAGTTGGGAGCATCTCCCGCACCGACCACCATATATTCGCTATAGGAACCACACGGATCGTTCACCTGTTGCAGCTCCACCGCCACCCAGCCCGCCTGAAGCGCTGCATTCAAAAATTGGAGATATTGGGCGTTGGTGATCTCCTTTTCGGAAATGGCAAAATCGGAAAGAGTCACACTCACCTCAGAGGCATCGCCTGCGGTGGTATTGCCTCCCATGGTAAACGTACCCCCAGGGATATCCACCAGGGTAACATTGCCGGGCAGGGTGGCATCGGTAGAGCCGCTATCGCTCTCTCCCAAGCCAAAAGTCTGTACCAAAAAAACCGCCATTTCCGCCCGATTGATGGTCAAACTCGGACAAAAATAGCCCTCCCCGTCACATTCACGCCCCGGCTCGATGGTGCCGTCCAGGTAGCCATCACTGGCCAACTGTTCGATATAGGCCCCGGCCCAATAATCCGAAGCGATATCCCCGTAAACCGTTCCTGTCGCCGCCGAGGGGGAATAGTCCGTGCCATACTTGCTCCTCACCAGAAAAATCGCCATCTCCGCCCGGGTGATCTCCCGGCTGGGGCAATAGTTGCTGCCATCACAGCCGCTGGTGATCCCTCGATCTGCAAACTCCTCGACAAAACTCCCCGCCCAGTAGTCCGATGAGACATCATCAAACACCGTACCGCTAGCCGTAGGGGGTGCATAGTCCGACCCTTCGATGGCCCGCAGCAGAAAAATGGCCATTTCCGAGCGTTGCAAAGTGTTGTCCGGGCAATAGTTTTCCGAATCACAGCCGCTGGTGATCGACGTGCTGGCCAGGGTCGAAATATCGTCATAGGCCCAATGGTCACTGGTCACATCGGTAAAGGCCCACACCTGCCCCGCACTCAGCGTCAGGACAAGGGCTGCGATTTGGATATGGCGGATGGATAAAAAAGTGTGAAAAAAAGTCGGCAAACGCAGATAAATCATGATCCCCCCAAAGCATTCATTTTAAAAAGAGAGTTATACACTCTTATGGACCCGATATGGGCGATTCCGGTTCCAGAGGGTCGTCTGGTGTATGCATCCCATTTAGGATCCAGCCAAAGAATACACGTGGTGCGACATCCAACCCACACCCTGATTATTTATGGGAAGTTCGGTAAACTGAAGAGCAGGCAAGAAAAGAGAGCCCCCACTCAAACCGGGCAGTGGACCTCTTTGGAAAAGTCCAGCTCAATGTTGGTATGCCCCAAAAGCTTTTGCTGGATGGGATCCAGGGAGCCGTTGCGGATGGCCTGGCGCAGGTCGGGAATGGTGTCGCCATCCTTGAGCAGAATAAATCGACCCTGGGCGCGCTCCATCACCTCCACCACCACCAGGCTGTAGTGCACCTCTTTTTCAATCTGGATGCCGTACTGTTGAAAATCATCCGGTATCCCGGCCACACGACGCTTGCGCAGTTCGTGGAGGGTGATGCCATCCCGCCGTTTGAGGCTGGAGACCTTATAACCGCTGGCCATCAGTTTCGGGATGAGACCCACCTTGGTCAGCTCCTCAAAGGTCAGGCGCAGCTCCGTCACCGGCAAGACAATCCGCCCCCCATCCCGATTGGTTCGCTTGGCCAACTCCCGCCGCTTGGTGGAAGGCAGCGGAAAGCAGTGTCCCTTTTGCAGCAGCATGGGATATTTGCGTTTATACATCTCATACCAGGCCCGATAGAAAGCGGGGTTGAACTTGCCGTGCTTGGCCTCCAAATTCATGATGATGGCGATTTCCACCGGCAGCTTGCGGGTTTTGTAGGAGCGGGCCTCACCCAGGGCTGAATGGACGTCAGAGATAGCCACCACTTCCGAGGTGGCCTTATCATCGCGGTCATAATCAAGATCCATCACCCGCTCCACCTGATCGGCAAAGTTGGAGAGGATGCCATACCCCCTGGCCCGGCCCCGCTTGTTAAATCGCTCGTGGTGGGTGCCTGCGCAAAAGGCTGAAATATCGACTATTTTTTCGCTGTTGGAAAGAATCAGATAACCGATCAAAGCGTGGGTCTGCATCTCCTCCCACTGCTCGTCGGTATAGACATCCGGGCAGGAGAGCAGATCCTGGGAGATACCTGCCTTGCCCACATCGTGGACCATTCCCCCAAGCCCTGCCTGAATCATCCGCTCTCGGCTCCACCCCAACTCCTGAGCCAGCTGCATGGACATCAGGGAGACCTCAACACTGTGCAGAGTGGTGTTCTGGTCGTGATTTTTCAGGGAGCGGATGCCTTCGGCGGCAAAGTCCGATAAGTTGTGGACAATATCCTTTACAAAACCAAACATCCCCTCCTGAATCCCGGCATCCTGGATGCGCCCCACCTCTTTCAGCGCTTTGATGGCATCCCGGGTGGTGCGGATTCCCTCGGAGATAAACTGCTCCCGGGTTCGAACAAACACCTCACCCAGCTGGTTGGAGGCGTCCGCTACCAGGTTCTCCACCCGGGGCTCGGCCTGAATGGTCTCGATCCCCTTTTCCTGCAAACGCTGGATCAGGTCCGGAGTAATGCGGGTTCCGGAGGTGACCAGATTGACAGAGCCCGACTTGATGGAGCGGCTCAAGGCCATATTCGCCAGGAGCTTCGGGTCGGTAACCAGATATTCCCCCTCTTCCAGTTGATGGATTGAGGAGAGATCGTCTTCGATATTTTTCCCCATGGTACAGGGCTCCGAATGGTGGGATGACAGGACTGCTTCAGGCTATTTTAAAAACCGATGGCAACGCCATCCACGCCCCTCTATCGCTGTCAATATATCACATTGATATCAAAAGAAGTTTCTTCATGCAAACAGCATGCCGTCAGAGCCCTTGCCAATCGCCTGCATGAGGGCTGTCAAATCAGGCAAGAATCGTTTGATAACACACTGGCAGGGTGAAGAGAAAAGGATACTGAAAATCGGCAGGAAACCAACAAAAGAACGATCCGGGTTCAGAAGCGTCCGAATCGGAAAAAATTAAAATCTGAAGGGTTCTGAAGCAGATTGGCTGTCAGCTTGGGCATCCGCCTGCTGCTTTTGCTTCATTCGGCTTAAAAATTCCTCTTCCGGCAGGGGACGTTCATAATAATATCCCTGGATCTCGTTACAGAGCTGATCCTTCAACAGCTGTAGCTGGTCCATGGTCTCCACCCCCTCGGCAATCACCGTCAAGCCCAAGCTGTGGGCGAGCCCAATAAAAGCATGAATGATGGCGGCATCATCGGAATCCGTGGTGCAGTTACGGACAAAGGATTGATCCACCTTGAGGGTGTCGATGGGAAAACGCTTGAGATAGCTGAGGGACGAAAACCCGGTGCCAAAATCATCAATGGCCAGCCGCACCCCCGCTTTGGAAAGCGTATTGAGCTTGGCCAGGGTCTCCTCCACATCCCCCATGGCGATGCTTTCGGTCAACTCCAGCTCCAAAAGCCCCGGCTCCAAACCGGTCTCCTCCAAGGTATCGGTCACGAGCTTGGTAAAATCGGGCTGGCGAAACTGAATGCCGGAAAGATTGACCGAGACCCGAATGGGGGGAAGCCCCTCAGCCTGCCACTTTACCGCATGGCGGCAGGCAGTACGCAAAGCCCATTGGCCCATGGGAATGATCAGGCCCGTCTCCTCGGCCAGGGGGATAAACTGCCCGGGGGAGATCATGCCGTTTTTGGGGCTGTTCCAGCGAATCAACGCCTCCACCCCGGAAAGCACCCTGGTATTCAGATCCATCTGGGGCTGATAAAAAAGCAGAAAATCCTCTTTTTCCAGGGCGTTGCGCAGCTCACTCTCCAGGAGCATCCGGGCTAGCGACGAAGTATTCAGCTCCGAGGTATAAAACTGGAAGTTGTTCCGCCCCTGCTCCTTGGCGTGATACATCGCCGCGTCGGTATTTTTGACCAGGGTCTTGACATCATCACCATCCTGGGGAAAAAGCCCGATGCCGATGGAGGCCCCGACAAAAAGCTCCATGCCATCCACTTCGAAGCCCTTGGTGAGCACATCCAGAACAGCTTGGGCGACGTGGGCCACTTTCATGGAGCTGACCACCTTGGGCAAAATCACCCCAAACTCATCCCCACCCATCCGGGCCAGGGTGGCGTTGCCGGGGAGATTTTCCTTGAGGCGCTGCCCCACCTGGACCAAAAGCGTATCTCCAGTATCGTGCCCCATGGTGTCGTTGATCACCTTGAAGCGATCCAGATCCAGCAGCAACACCGCCACCCGGGTATCCTGCCACTTGGCCTCTACCAGGGTGTGGGAGAGGCGTTCGTGAAAAAGCAGCCGGTTGGGCAGATCGGTCAGGGTGTCGTGGCCGGTGATGTAGAGGAGATTTTCCTGGGATTCCCGAATGGAGGTGAGGTCGGAAAAAACAGTGACAAAATTCCGCGTCTCGCCGTCTGGCCCCCGAATGGCACTGATGTTGGCCCACTGGGGATAGACCTCGCCGTTTTTGCGCCGATTCCAGATCTCTCCCTGCCATTTGTTGCTCTCTCGGAGAGAGTCCCAAAGCGCCTCATAAAATCCGTCGTCGTGGCGGCCCGATTTGAGGATGTTCATCCCCTGCCCGACTGCTTCTTCCTGGGTATAACCGGTGATTTTACAAAAAGCGGGGTTGACCGATTGAATGATGGCCCCCTTGTCGGTCACCACAATCCCTTCGGTGGTGCTGGCGAAAACGCTCGCAGCCAGATGGTGCTCCCGCTCCCCCTGAATCACCTTGAGGAGATATTTTACCCGGTTGCGCAGGATCGCCCAGTGGATGGGCTTGGTGATAAAATCCGCCGCCCCCGCCTTGTAGGCCCGATCCACGGATTCGTCGTCATGCAGACCGGTGATCATGATGACCGGAATCTGCTTTCCCCGGGGATGCTCCTTCATCCGGGTGCACGCCTCAAAGCCGTCCATCACCGGCATTTTGGCATCCATCAGCACCATGTCCGGGCGCTCTTCTTCAAAAGCCGCCAGGGCCTGGGCGCCCTCTTCCAGGTTGCGGGTGGCATACCCCAGTTTTTCCAAAAAACGGGAGAGCATCAGGCGCGTGACCGCGTCGTCATCCACAACAAAAAAAAGGGGCTTTTGCGCCAATGCATCCATGGGACTTCTATCCGTTGCGGGGTGATCTCACCCGTTACAGTTCAATCAACTCGGCGGCTCCCGAAACCAGGTCCACCACCATCACCGTGGCCGCACCACCAAAACCGTGGGCAGAGCCGGGGTTCAACACCAGGGTCTTACCCACCTGCTCATTCACCGGCTTGTGGGTGTGTCCTGAAACAACAGCCCGATATTTTCCACACTGAATCAACGACTCCAAAATGGCAGCAACCGTGCCGTGATAGACCGCTACCGGCCCGGCTTCGCTCTCCACCTCCAAAAAATCTCCCTCCAAGCGACCTTCGATCCGCTGGAACATTTTGGCCATGCCGAGCTTTTCGCCGTCGTTGTTGCCAAAAACCGCTGCCACCGGCAAACCTTCCAGGGCCAGAGCGGCAGGGGGGCTACAAAAATCTCCAGCATGAATCACCAGATCCACCCCCCGCTCCTTGAAAATCCCGGCAGCCAGGCGAATGTGTTGGAGATGATCGTGGGTATCGGAAATCAAACCAATCTTCATAATGGCATCACCGTTTGCTTCTAGTGGTTACCGACCAAGTCAAAAAAAACCATCGTAAGTCAAAAAAAATGGAAAACAGTCAATATAACCTGACACCAACCGCCCCAGTGATTGCACCCAATGCGAAGCCAAGAGGGCAGGCTCCGCCTTACTCTGTTGATATTTCAGAATAAAGAAAAAACAATCCCCAAAAACAAACAGCAACAGTTTGTAACAATTCAGGAATCAGGCCAACATGGCGAACGGATCAATCCATCCAAGCCGCTGGGATGAAATAGTCAGATTCCCAAATAATCAGATTCCTAATAACAATACAGGCTCACCCATAGCCAGGGACTCGTCAAAGTCAGCGGAAGAAGCCTGGAAATCCATCGGTTCTAAGCTATGCCGCTGAGACATTCCGAG
>JADFZT010000129.1 GCA_015232395.1 Magnetococcales bacterium
ACGACCCACCACCAAAAATATTTATCCAGCACCAGGTTGGTCGGGTTATAGAAAGAGAACAAAAACAGCAACGCCAATCCCAACGATATTCCTTTTTGATGGGGGCGACCATGTTGGATTACAACCATTCATCCTCATTTCCAGAGGCCATCAATCACCTGATTGATGCAGCCCTGGAAACTGAAGAGCGGGCCCAGAAGCCTCGCAACTACCTGGGCGCATCCCGTCTTGGCGTTTCATGCGAACGAGCCCTGCAATTCGAATACGCCCACGCCCCCAAGGATCCGGGCCGGGATTTCAGTGGCAAACTTCTGCGCATATTCGGTGCCGGACACTTGTTCGAGGATATGGCCATCAAGTGGTTGCGCATGGCCGGGTTCGAATTGTTCACCACCCGGGGCAACCGTCCCAACGGCGGCCAGTTTGGCTTCTCCGCCGCCAATGGCCGCATCCAGGGCCATGTGGACGGCATCATCGTTAACGGTCCTGAAGAGATCACCATGGCCTATCCGGCTCTGTGGGAGTGTAAATCCCTCAATGACAAATCGTGGAAAGATACGGTCAAGCGCGGGGTGACTCTTTCCAAACCGGTCTACGCTGCTCAGATCGCCATCTATCAGGCCTACATGGAGCCGCAGGTTTCCGGCATCTCGGCCAATCCGGCGCTGTTTACCGCCATCAACAAAAACACCGCCGAGTTGCACCATGAGTTGGTTCCGTTCGACGCCCCCCTGGCGCAGAAGATGTCCGATCGGGCGGTGCGGATTCTCCAGGCCACTGAAGCCCATGAACTTCTCCCACGGATCAGCCGGGAGTCCACCCATTTCGAATGCCGGATGTGTTCACATCAGGACCGCTGCTGGAGAATCCAATGAAAAATGAGCTTCACGTTTATGAAATTGCGCCAATCGATTTTTGGAACCACTGGACGTCCATGCTGGCGTTCCTGGCCAGTCCGTACAGGGATAACGGTCCCTTCTCCGATCCATGCGAAGTGCTGAACCGATTCCAACGCGCTACCCAACTGGCTCTTCGACTCGGATGGGAAGGTGATTTTCGGAAAGGGCCGTTCATCTCCGCCATCCCCGCTGAACATGGAGAAGGGCATTCCGAATTTCTGATCGCGTGGAAGCAGGACAATAACGGGATCACATTTATAGCGTCTCCATTTCCGCTGCCTTGGCTTGCAGACGACGGCGTACGTCATGTCGTTGGATGAAATCTGGATGAACGAGCGCGCCAACATTGTCCGACATGACAAATGGCTGGATTTCAATACTGCCGCACGGCAGGCGGATGATGGTCCGTTGGAGCCGATGGTCTCCGATACGGAGACCATTGCCGCCTACATGGATCTGGTCTTCGACTATTGCGAAGGTTGGATTCCTCTGCGGGCGTTCGCGGACCAGGGCCAGGACCTGGATGCTCGGCCCCATGCCATATGGGTGGAAGCTGACGAGATGGATGCGTTGGCGTCCGTCAAGGAGAAGGCGATCACCTTTGCTAAATGGGCGGCCCGGGAAGGTATGGCCTTCTACGTCATACCTGGAACCGTAGCCGAACAGGGGCGCGCCAAGGCGAGCGACGTCACCCAGACCCAGGTGATCCTGGTAGATTTGGATTGCGGTGATACCGAAGCCAAGCTGGAACACCTCTCCATACATCTGGGAGAGCCATCCGCCGTGATCGAATCCGGCGGCGTGACCCGGGAGGGTTTGGCCAAGCTGCATCTCTACTGGCGACTGTCCGAACCGGCGGAAGGCGACGATATCGCCCTGGCCTGCCGGATCCGTCATCAGGTCGCTCTCAAGGCGGGCGGCGACATCCATTTTCAATCAGCGCACCAGCCTATCCGGGTGGCCGGATCGGTCTACCACAAGCATGGCCGGCGGCGGTTGGTCACGTTCCGCTCCAGAAACAGCCTGGAATACCACCTTCGGGACATGGCCGACGCTGTCGATGACATGCCGGTCATGGAGGGGATCGACCTCTCCGGGCTTGATTTCAACAATGCCGGCTCCGCCAAACCACCCATGGCGGAGGTGCTCACCACCCCCATCCGCGAGGGTGACCAGGATGCATGGAGCCGATTCGCCGGAGCCAGCGCCGCCATCGGTCACTACATCCGCATGGCCCATTCCGGACAGATGAACAAGGAGGAAGCTTGGGAAGCCATCTCCCAATACAACGCCGCCATGCTCCGTCCCCCTTGGCCTCAGGACCGCCTGGCCGCTGAAGCGCAACGGCTGTGGGAGAGGCATTGTGAGAAACATGGCGAGGCTGCGGTGGCCAAGATCACCAACGATCCACTACCCACCTTCCGGTTGTCGGAACTGCTGGCCGACGACAGTCCCATGCCCCTGGACATCATCACCCCCCGCCTGTTGACCCCGGGCGGCATTCTGGTGATCGGCGGCGCCCCCAAGGTTGGAAAGAGCGATTTTCTCATTCACCTGCTGGCCCGCATGGCTGCCGGCATGGAGTTCCTGGGATTCGCTCCGCCCCGGCCACTGGGCGTGTTCTACCTTCAGGCGGAAATCCAATACCACTACCTGCGCGAGCGGATGAAACGGATGGATTTTCCGGCATCCATGATCACCACGGCGGGCCGTAACCTGGTACTGACCCCAAAGGTGCGGATGCTGCTTAACGCCGATGGCGCGCAGCGGACGATCATGGCCATTCAGCGGGATTTTCCAAATCCGCCTCCAGACATCATCTGCATCGACCCCATCCGCAATGTCTTTGACGGCGGCCCAGACGGCAATGGCGAAAACGACAACAACGCCATGCTCTTCTTTCTCCAGGAACGGGTGGAGCGGATCCGGGACACGGTCAATCCGGAGGCCGGGGTCATTCTCAGTCACCACACAAAAAAGCTCAGCAAAAAACAACTCATGGAGGATCCGTTCCAGGCCCTGAGCGGGGCCGGAAGCCTCCGGAGCTTCTACAGCAGCGGCCTGATCATGTATCGGCCCGATGAGGATCAATCCGAACGGAAGCTGCAGTTCGAACTTCGCAACGGCCCGGCCATCGCTCCGATGACGGTGGACAAAATTGATGGCGAGTGGATGGAGATCGACCGGCGCGGTGAACGGCTCATCGGTCAGGCCATAGGGGAAAAGATGGATGCAGAGCGCGACAGGAAGCAGGACGTAATCATTCAGTTGATCCTGGATGAGGCTGCAGAGGGGCGCGTATACACCCCCGCCCAATTTTCTGAAAAGTTCGAAAACCACGCTGGGCTTGGAGGTCGGGACAACATTGTTAAACGGATTTCAGTCGCATCCACAAAAAGCGAAATCAAATTTTTCCGCAATTTTGAGGAATACGACCTGCCTCCGGCTCCCCGTTCGAAATTTGGCTACATGGTTACCGAAGGGATGGTTCTCAGAAGAGACGAAGGCCGGTTGGATATCGTTCTTCCAACCCACTTCAAGTGTCAGCAGAGCGGAGCCGTATTGCCTGTCGAAAATCCCGAGGTTTGGGTCTGTCAAGGAGGTGATCAAGGTGGTGAAAAATGAGAAATCCAGAATGGAATCCAGAATGGAAAATGGCCAGAATGGAAAACTTTCCATTCTGGGCAGAATGGAAAGTTTTCCATTCTGGAAGTATTGGAAAATCAATAGGTTGCGAGCAGACCAGAATGGAAAGGGCAGACTGGAATTCGACCTTTTACAGTCTGGAAATTTCGAAACAATTTCATGATGTTGCAGCCAGAATGGAAGAATGGAAAATCCGGTCCTCCCTACGGGAGGGGGTCCCCGCAAGGGTGACACCTTCCCAGGTCGGAGGGTTTCGCGCACGCGATGGCCCACCTCACAAACGGATCCTTGCTAACCAAACAGACTGGAAACGGACGGCGGCGATGTTCTTGGCGGAGCCCGCCGCCGTCCTGACCACACCAACCCTCAGGAGGAAAGATATGGCTGTTGAGATTGTGCCCCATAACGGGGCCAAGGGAAACGGGGCGATCCTCGCTCTGGACCTGGGAAGTAAAACCGGATGGGCGCTGTGGCAGCGTGATGGAACCATCACCAGCGGGACGGCGGAGTTCCGACCAAGCCGATTCGAGGGCGGCGGCATGCCGTTCCTGCGCTTTCTCGGTTGGCTCGACGAGGTCCAGCAATTCGCCGGACCGGTTGGGCAAGTGGTCTTCGAAGAGGTCCGCAGGCATCTTGGGACCACGGCGGCCCACGCCTACGGCGGTTTTCTCGCGCACCTGACCGCATGGTGTGAAAAACGGGCCATTCCCTACCAGGGCGTCCCAGTCGGGACCATCAAGCGCCACGCTACCGGCAAGGGCAACGCCAACAAACAGACGGTCATCCAGGCGATGAAAGCCAAAGGATACCACCCTGGCGACGACAATGAAGCGGATGGTTTGGCAATCCTGCACTGGGCGCTGGACCAGGGGGTGGGACAATGAACGGCGGACCGAAGCAACCCCAATCCTGCTTGGCCCGTATGCAGGGCCCCACCATCGACGCTGAAGGGACCAAGGTTTTTGGTTGGAACCGCCATGGCATTCTGGTCGTTTCTGAAAACGATGACAGGCTCACCTGGGTAGAGAAGGAACTGGTCCGCAACCTGGGCGAGAAACTCTATGGGCGGGGCCGCCGCCGGGAGGTGGCTCATGGCTGATCCCGTGCGCATCGAAAACCCCATCACCGACTGTGCGGTGGTCACCGCGCCTTCCAGTCAAAAACCGGAAATGCCTCCGCCAGTGGTTTTCCATCGGGATCCAGTTCTGGATGGAGCCACCTACAAACTCAAACCGCCCGAGTCCGATCACGCCGTTTACGTCACTATCAACCACGCGGTGATGAACGGTGCGCCCAGGTTGATGGAGATCTTCGTCAACTCGAAAAATATGGAGCACTTCGCCTGGGTGGTGGCTTTGACCCGGGTGATCTCGGCCATCTTCCGGCACGAAAGCCGACCTACTTTCCTGGTAGAGGAACTGAGGTCGGTGTTTGACCCCAGGGGCGGCTATTGGGCTGGCGGGCGCTACGTCCCCAGTCTGGTGGCGGAGATCGGCAACTGCCTGCAACAACACATGGAGCGACTGGGGATCGTGGAACAGGACGATCCAACGACCGCTGTCGAGACGAACCGAAAAACCGGTCCAGGAGTGAAGCCGCAAGGGATCTGCGAGAAGTGCGGCGCCTTCGCCGTGGTCTTCAGCGGCGGGTGCGACAAATGCCAAGAATGCGGATTTTCCAAACGCTGCGGCGACGCATGAGGGAGGACGCCATGAGCAAAAAATGGGACGTGAAAATGGTGGCCCTCCGCCTGGAGGAAGCCGCTGAGACCATAAAACGCCTGCCCCTGACTGGATTGAAGCCCGCCAGCTTTATCTCGTCGTGGCCGCCCATCCTGCGAGAGTTCTACGAGGCATATGGCTGGGACGAAGTTCATATTCGGCTGGGACCACCCTCATCCGAAGCGATCTCCCGCATGGACGAGGTGATGGAGTGGCTCCGCTGGCTGGAACCAGACGATGTGCGCCTGCTCTGGTTGCGGGCAGAAAGAGTCCGTTGGAAGCTGATCCAGAGGCGGTTTGGATTGGCGCGATCCACGGTATCCGCGCACTGGAAGGCCGCTCTCTTCCAAATCGTCGCCATCCTGAACCGGGATCAGTTTTTGTCCGGACATCTTTCTGCCGGACAAGAAGCGCAGAATTTGACAAAATTCCAACCATCATTGGAGTAACGCGTGCATCGCGCTAACAAACCCGCCCTGGGCAACCTGAGGCGGGTTTTTTCGTCCTGGAGCCTGAAAAAATGTCCGACAGCCATTGGCCGCACTTCTCCCGATCCGAACTCTCCTGCCACTGCCCATGCGGCCAGATGGAGATGGATCCGGATTTCATGCTCAGGCTGGAGGAGTTGCGCACCGCCTTTGGCAAACCCATGCGGATCACCTCTGCCTACCGCTGCCCCAGCCACAACGCCCAAGCCTCCAGCACAGGTTTCACCGGCCCCCATACCACGGGTTTGGCGGTGGACGTGGCGATCTCTGGTCAGGACGCCCACGAACTGCTGACCCTGGCGCTGCATCAGGGATTCAACGGCGTTGGCATTTCCCAACGCGGCCCCCACAACAAACGCTTTATCCACATCGACGCCATTGACAACGGTCCCGGACGCCCCCGTCCGACTGTTTGGTCTTACTGACAGGAGATCACCATGTCCATTCGCCTGATCGCTTCCACCTTCATCTCCCGCCTGCGGGAACCCTCTTCCTGGGGCGGCTTTGCCGTGCTGTTGGCCGTCTTCGGACTCTCGAACGACGAGGCGCGCGCCGTTACCGACCTGCTCGCCGCCGGAGCCGCCACCGCCTCGGTCTTCATGGGTGAAGGATCCAACTGATGGACCACTGCCAAGGGCACTCCAACTGCCCCTATGTGGCCGAGATGGCCACCATCCGAACCGAACTGGGTCACATCATCACCAGGTTGGACAAGGGAGAGGCGCGCTTTGTCCGCATGGAAGGCGTGCTGGAGCGGTTGGAGAAGGCCGAGCAGCAGATGATCGGCGGCTACCGACTGTTCCGAAAGGTCATCGCCCTGTTGGCGGCCACCGCTGCCTTCCTGGCCATTCCCTGGTTGGGAAAGCTGTTCGGGGGCTGATCGGTGATCCAGGTTGAAGCCAGAGACCAAGGCGCTCGGCAGACACTTAGCGGGTTGGAAAAACAGGCCCGTTTTGCCACCGCCGTGGCCCTGACCTGCACCGCCAAAGACGCCCAAGAGGAAGTCCGGCGGCAGTTGCCTGAGCGCTTCACCATCCGCACCGGGTGGTTGGCCAAGGGAGTCCGTGTTCGATCCGCCAGAAAGAACAATCTGGAAGCCGCAGTCACCGTGTTGGATGACTTCATGGCGTTGCAGGAAACTGGAGGCATGCGCAAGTCGCACTCTGGCGAGGCGCTGGCCGTTCCGGTCGGCGCACGTCCGACTCCCCGGTCAATCACGCGCCCTAGCAAGTTTCCTGGTCGGTTGCTGCAGAAACCTCGCCATTTCATCGCGGCCTTCCACGATGACCCACAG
>JADFZT010000130.1 GCA_015232395.1 Magnetococcales bacterium
GTCCAAAAAAACAAGCCATCAGACAAATGAATTTCCAATTAGGATGGCTAATCTCCAACTTTGTTTTTCCGAAACATTTATTTCCCAGGGAAGGGTTTTGTATTCGCCACACACCCGGCCAGGAACCGAAGCATGGAAACCCATGCCAGATTTCGGGCACAAAAAATCCGCATAGTCTGACGGGTGCGGTTTCCGCCTGTAAGGGGTTTTCGGCCCCGTTCCCTCAAACTACCCATGGCCTGGGCATGCCGTCAATCACAAATACCGTTTCCTGGCCATAAAACGTACACTGTCGCCATTTTAACGTTTTTCCGAGACCACCCCACCCTGGAACCAAAAATGGTCCCCAGGAGCCGTTCAGGTGGTGCGTCAATTGAAGCAGCATCCCCTTTGGTGTGCTCACGCCACCCTCGACAAGACACCCGCACTGTTGGCCGGTGCGTCACCCACCAGAGGGGTAATGTTCATTCCCACCACATCAGCCAGGATGACAGCCCGCCCCTTGGCAATCTGGAACACCTCCCGATAGGGCAAACCCGACGCCATCCCTTCCCGCAGTGCTCGGACAACAACCCGCTCTCCCATCTCCAAGGCGTTCAGCTGGGGCTGGTCCAGTTGGTCCCGGAAATCCTTTGGGCGGGATCTGCCGGGCTCCTTGGGAAACAGCACCTGATTGAGCATTTTGGTGATGACCATGAAATACCGGAAAGCGTTTTCACTCCCCTGCTGCCGGGCATATTCAACAAACTCCTTGATGGCATCCGTCTCCTCCCGTCGGGCGATCTTGCCGTTGGTCCGAGCCGCTTGCCACTCCACCTGGGCTCGGCGTTCAGCTTGACGGGCCAACCGCAAAATTTCCCGCCTGTAGCGACCGAAGGTTTTGGTCAGTCCTTTTTTCAACACCACAACCCGTGGGCTGTTCCGGCTCAAGGTCAACAGGAAAATGGCCTGATCTTCGTTGAGGAGTGTGAATGTCTCTTTCTGTCCAGATGTCGAAGGTGCCTTTTTAAAAAGCACCTTCCCGAACTCCTCAAACCCTTCTTGGTACTTTCGAATCAAGGCGAGAGTATATTTGTGCAGGCTGCCAAGACCCTGGGCAATGATCCGGGAATCCACGAGCGGTTCCCCGTTAACTTCCACAAGCTGGATTTCCGTTTTCGACTCTGGAATGGTCTTCATGCGATTTGCCTTTCTGTTTGAATGGGACGTACAGCCCCGGGACCGCTCTGATTACCTCTCCACCACCCGGCCCACGCTCCCGTCAGGCTCGATAACTTTCAGTGGGGGCCTGATACGCTCCATCTGGACCACTTGGCCGCTGGCGTTGGTACGGGTGCGATATTTGGGAATGTCTGGAAAATGCTCGTCGAATGATTTGTTCAGGGTATCCCGGAGTTCACGGTTACCCCTCAGTTCTTCCTGAAAGAAGGCCATCCAGGCATGGAAGAGGGGGCAATCCTCATCGTAGAAATCGACGAGAACATCATCCTTCCGAACCTCAAGCTTGTGGACCGTAATTAGCTTTTGGAAGGTCGCCTGTTCCGCTGAATATTCCCTCCGGATTTTTTGAATTGTGGTGTGGTGACAGTTGAGCAACGCCGCCATGTCGTGGTCGGTGGCCTGCTGGGAAAAAACTGGAATCACCCCCCGGAATAGCATCCGGCCCATGTCAACAAGCTGTTGATCCAGACTTTTCTCGTCTTCCCATGCGGCCTCTTCCTGCTGGTTCAGATTTGCGATGCAGTGAGCGTGAAAAGGGCTGTTCTCAGTCTCCAGACGCTTCCTTTGTCGCCGGGCCTTACGGGCATCCTCGTGACAAAGTTTCTGTGCGGCCATGATGGCCCTGACGGCGCGTTTCGCTCGGACGATCAGGGCGGTTGCCTGTTTGTGGCTTGGGGGTCGTGAGCTTTTCATGTTCAGCGTCCTTTGCGGGCATCTGGTCAGTGGTTGCATTTTGGTTGCCACCGGCAACCAGTGTGGGGATGTCAATCAAGTTTTCCTTTTACAGACAATGCGTTGTTGGTGTTTCTGGGATAATTCAAAATAACTTTTTCCTGGCAACCAGAACGGCAACCGCGCCCCTCATTCGGTCACCATCAGGCTCTGAATCACCATATGAGGTGCTGTACGTTCCAACCGGTCGAGAACTTCCCCAAGGGCTGTTTCGATTTCGCCAGAATTCGGATTTGCCCCCGATGACAGCCCCCCATATCTCCGCAAAACATCGATGTCCCGCTCCAACAGTTCGAAGGAAATCACCCGAAGGACGCCTCTTTTGCGCCGCTCCCGAAGCCGCCGCATTCGTTCAGCTGATTTATTTTTTGCTGGTTGTGACGTGTCACGCTTCATGATGCCGATCCTATCTATCAGGGACTCTCTATCGCTTCCGCACCATCAACCCACCGCTCCCGGGCCAAGAGGCAGAAGGATTCCAGGGACAGGTTGGCCGTCAGCTCCAATGATCGCGGCTGGTTTTCGCAGTCTGGGATCAGGTCGGCCAGTGCCATGACAAATCGCCAGGGCTGCCGGTCAAGACGATATGCCAAACAGGGCACCAACCCCGCTGTCTTGGCCTGCTCGCAGGTTTGCACCCACCAAGCTTTCAGGAGGGGTTTGGCGGCCCGCTTCGTTTCCAATGCCAATGCCAGCCCGGAAAGGTCATGACCACCATCGCGGGACTGTTGAAGGTTACGCGTCACATTCAACCCCAAGTGGTCCCGCAGCAACGCGGCCAGTTCTCGTTCACCTGTTGCGCCTTTGCGCCTCGATTTCATGCCCATCGCTTGGTCTCCCATATTTCTGCCCGTTTCCGGGGTGGATCGCACCGCATGCAGCGCCACGGCCCGGAAATAGCCCGCCAGACAACCCCGGCCTTGCAGTCGCATTTAAATTCTGATCCAAGTGAGTTTTTCATTGTGTTCCGCTCCCCTGAAGGTGACGTTCCGCCGCAGCACCGGCCAGCCACATCCCCGGTTTGACCCAGACCAGACGCCTCCCACCAGGCATGTGAAACTCCAGGCGGTCAGTATCGGCATAAGCCAGGTCGGCCCCATCCACCAGCAGAAGGGGTAAGGCGGGCATGTCGTCGAAGTCTTGGGCTGACTCTGGATCCAGGCCAGAAAAGAGGTTTTCCCTGTCCCACCCCAGCGCCTCCAGCCGGGGGCCGTGCTTTATGAAAAATATATCGGTTGCCGCCAGGATCTGCTGGTGATGCTCGGGGTGGATTGCCGGTAGCGGGTCTGGCCCAGCGGACAATACCTGTACAAGGCGGGACTTGTTTTTCCGGATCCGATCCATAAGTTCCTGGGACACCAATCCGGCTCGACCGCGTAGTTGGATTTTTCCGCCGGTCAAGACCAGGGTGGCCTGGTGCTTTTTCACTGCCTCCAAGATTTCAAAAGCCACATTCACTAGGTACCTCCTGATGGGCTGCTAAAGGCCCCCTTGGGGAGTGGCGCGCCAAAAGCGCCTATCCCCCCTTTAGGGGGGCCATTTTGGCGCACCAAAAAGTTATTATTTTTCAATTAGTTAATGTGCGCCGTATTATTTTGGCGCACTAAATTTTCGGCGCACATAAAGTCATTGTTTTTATTGGGTTTTTGGTGCGCCGTATTATTTTGGCGCACCATGGCGCACTGGCGCGGCGCACCAAACGGCGCACCAAATTCCATGTTGGCACACATCAAAATTCCTCCAGGATGACGTCGTCCTCGGGTGGGGATTTCGCCTGACTGACCCCCAATATTGTGTGGGTGTTTTTGATCGGATTGGCTGGTGGCCGGAGTTCGAGAATCCCCCGTTCCAGACCATCTGCAATGATCGACCGCACCCGCCGCCTGGAAATTCTCAGCTCTCCAGCTCGACCGCTGAAGCGCTCCTCAAACGCTCTCCGGCTATATTCCATCCCACCGGCAGATCGCTCCCGAACCAGTGCAACTACCCGGGCCAGGATTTCAGCATTTTCGGCGTGATCACCAGGGGTCAGATCAACTATGGATAGAACGCCATGGTTGCCCCGTTTCAACCAAGTGTCTGGAATCGGGGGGCCGTAATTGTTTTTCGTGATGGAGAGCTGGATGTAGCGCTTCCGGTCGTTAGGTTTGATGCCCAGCCGTCCCGCGTCTTTTTCGGTCATTGGGGAAAGGTTCCCCTGCCATCGAACACCATCGGTCAGCGCAGACGATCCCCTGGCCGATGCCTGGCTGACCGGTGCCCCCGTGGCCATCGATGCCTTGCTGGTGTGATGCACAGCAAAGACAGTGGCGTGGGTCTCCCTGGCAGTATGCTCCAGAGCCTCCACGAACCTGGTAGCGTCTTCGGATGCGTTTTCTTCGCCACCACGAAACCGGGCGACGGGATCGATGACGATCAACTTGAGGTCGGGAATCGATTTCGCTGTTGTCAGGAGCCGGTCCACATAACCGGTTCGGGTCGTCTCGTTGCCCACTTTTTGGGTGATCAGGTTGCTCATACCAGCCACGGATCGGACGAACAGCCGTTCATGGATCAGTTGATGGCGGTGATTGGTATCTGGCACGCCATCAAGCATCTGGCTGGCAACACGGTGGAACCGCCGATGAAGCTCTTCATCGTCGTCCTCGGCGGCCAACACCAATACAGAACCGGGTTCGGTCACAATCAAGTCGTCGAACAACGGCAGGCCAGTTGCGATGCTCAGGGCCAAGTGAACGGTGAAAAAGCTTTTTCCCGAGCCTCCAGGTGCCACCAACAAGGCCACCTTTCCAAGCGGGAGAACACCGTCAAGCAACCATCGACGGGCCGGTGGTGGGGTGTGAATCCAGTCACCGATCCGGGCTGACTCCAGAGGGAACAGTCCCTCTGGTTGATCCGGTTTGACTGTCTCTGCTGTCGCCATCCGATCCCGGATTGATTGACCGGATGGGTCGTGTATCAGCAGGTCATTGAAATCGGCCTTGGAAGGCGCTCCGCGCTGATCGATGGGGTAGACGATCCGAACGTCTCGGCCTTCCTTCACAAACCGTTGTGCGGCCTCCTGTGCGGCTTGTTGGCCCGCTTGACTTGTGTCGCTGTCAGCGAAAATCAAAAGGTCTTTGATGGCAGCTGGAATCTGGACTGACTTTAAGCCTGATGTTGACAGCGTGGCCCACGTGGGAATGCCGGTGGCCTGCTGAACTGCCAAACCGGTCTCGATGCCTTCGGTCAGGGCCAACCGACTGTCAACTGGCTCACCAAGGCGAACAGCACCACCGCGAACCAAGCCAAGCATCATTTTTCGGCGGCGTTCTCCTGGTGGAGGATCGTTCAGCCAGATCCGGTGAATTCCAAGAAACTGCCCATCGACACCCTGGACCCCTGCCACCATGAGGTGGTTGTTGGCGTGGTGGCGGATCGCCTTCGGCACCGGAACGGTGATGGCTCTGGATTGCAAGTAGGCGGCTACCGGACCGGAATCTGGGACAGAAGATTTCCAAAGTTCCTGGGCGCGAGTCCTGTTGTCCTGGACGGCGTTTCCCTCGGTGTTGTGCCCCCTGTGAGCGCCATTCAGGCCAAGCTCGGCACGAGCCGTGTCTTCACCAGCTATGTGACTCAAAAAATCGAAGAGATCACCACCACTCCCTGATCGTTGATCCCGCCATCTGATTTTTCCGTCAGCACCTTTAAAAAGACCGAAGGCCGGGTTGGCCTTCTCGTTCTGGCCGGTCAGAGGATTGGTTGTCGGTCGCTTCTGGAGAGTGCCGCCGCCGTGGCGCTGATAGATCGCCAATTGGCCAGATTCGCCCAGGCGGTTGTAGGCTTCACCGAAAGATGGGGTGGCCATGGCTTACACCCCCAGTTCATCGACCAGACATTGAACAGCTTGGTCGTATTCTTCAGGAGTGGCATCAGGATGACCGGCAATCCAAGCCTGTTTTCGGGCCTCGAATTCCTGCCAATCGGTCAGGGGGGCGGTTCCCTCCGTGCGCCGATAAAGGCCAGTCGCAGACTCAGGAGAGCAACGGCCATCACGTACCAGGGATCTGAGGATTTTGACCAAGACATGCTCAGCCGTACCTGGCCGCTCCCAAGCCTCGGTGGTGACGCTCATGCCCCACCTCCTGCTGGTCGCCAGCGCCGACGCTCGATCAGGTTGCGGACCAGTCGTCCAGGCTGGCGTTTACGTTTGAAAATCGGTTGATTATCTTCGGGGATTGGGGGAATATTGGGGCCGTCAAGCTCGCCAGCAAGATGCACCACCATGCCCCGGTTCCCGCCGGGGGTTTTGTTTTCCATGACCGCCCCCCTCATTTCTCGACCGTAGCGCAGAGTTTGTTGATTTCGGATTCGGGCCAACAGTTGATGCCACGGATTTTTTTAGGCGGGGGGAGAAGTCCGTACTTTTTCCAATAACGCCATAGGGATGAAGCTGAAATATTGCCCAGCCGCTTCCTTGCTTCGGTTGCTCGAACGAGCCGGTCTGAATCGTGAGGTTTTGCCATGATCTGCTCCTGAGTGATGGGCGTTGAACATGGCTAATACCATTTCCACGGCATCCCGGGATGCCGTCAAGGGTGCATTTGATCTTTTTTGTTACCATATGAAAGGTAAAGGTTTTTTTGTTCTCTTGGATGGTTTTCGCACGGGGGGTGCCGTTTGGGGGTGCCGTTCTTTGAGGGGGGCGGGGCCGTTCATAGTTCGGGGCGATTTAAAATTTTAGAGAGCACTTGTCGAGTAATGCCCTCCTTATCAGCAGTGCGTTGAAGTGCTCCGCGCTTTTTTATCTTTTTTTCATCTCTATACCACCCTTCAAGACGCTCTTTCCTATTTCTTGAAGGTAACTGCTCGCCCCCCCAAAAAAAATGAGGTGGCAGCACGATATTTCTTGACACGATTTTTCCATGCCAGAA
>JADFZT010000131.1 GCA_015232395.1 Magnetococcales bacterium
GTCCAAAAAAACAAGCCATCAGACAAATGAATTTCCAATTAGGATGGCTAATCTCCAACTTTGTTTTTCCGAAACATAAATTTCCGGTGCCTCTCTCCCATGAAGAGATCACCCTTTATCTGGAACAATCCCTCTCCAAACTCTGTCAAGTGCTCCCCAACATGGAACTCTATAAGGAAGCTTTAAAACTCACTGAACGGTGGGGATACACCTATTATGATTCCCTCATCATCGCTGCCGCTCTACAGGAAAAGTGCCAAATCCTCTATTCAGAAGATTTCCAGCACGGTCAGACTATCGGAGATCTCACCATCGTCAATCCCTTTATACCGGGATCGTGACCGGCTCTTCCCCTTCAAGCTCCTCACCCCACTCACTCCAAAATCAAGCCAACATCAACCGCCTGCCTTTGGGTTCTGGAATGGGATCATTGAACTCCCGGGCTGTCTCAATCCAAAGCCGGATCGCTTCCTCGCCATTTTTCAGAGCGGCTTCCCGACTTGCCCCGTGTGCTGAACAGCCCGGGAGTTCAGGGACTTCAGCGATATGGATGCCATCCTCTTCGCTCCAGTAGAGAATCATTTCATATTTGTCAGTCATGACAATTCTCCAAGCCTGTATCCCAAAATGATGTTTCGGACCTGTCGCACTTGATAGGCCTTGGCTTTGGCACCATCCTTCTGGAGATTGATTTTTTCCATGACCCCAGGTTTTCGAAAAAGATGGTGGCTGCCACGAATGCGTTCAGCAAATTCCAACCGTTTCAAAAACCAGCATAGATCCTCAAAGGAAATATTCGAATCCGACCTACCTCGGAGAATCCGCCACAATAATTTTTCGTATTTTCCCATCTATTCCCTGCTGTTCACCCAAAAAGAAAAACGATGGACTCATTTTAAGGATACAGCAGACAAGATAGCCAACGACCCCACCCCCTACCCCAAGGTGACCCGATTGCGACCCGCCTCTTTGCTTTGATACATGAGCTGATCGGCCCGGCGCAGGAGGGAATCCATGGTGTCTTCCCGCTGGATCAGGGTGGCACCGATGGAAACGGTGGTCTGAACGGGTTGGGTGTCCCGGTTATATTTGGAACGCTCCACCAGTACCCGGTTACGCTCGGCAATCACATATAACAGATCGGATGAGGTGTTGGGGACGATCTCGACAAACTCTTCTCCCCCCCAGCGGCCCAAAATATCCAGAGAGCGGGCGGTTTTTTGCAGGGTTTTTGCGACCATGCGAAGGATATCGTCGCCGACATCGTGGCCGTAGGTATCGTTGACCGCTTTGAAGTGGTCGATATCGTAAAAAAGCACCCCCACCCCAGCGCCGGTCTGCTTGGAATTTTCCAGCTTGACGGCCAGCTCCAACTCCATATACCGACGGTTGGCGAGTTGGGTCAGATGGTCGAGCATGGCAATTTTTTCCAGCTCGTGGAGTTTTTTATTGGTGGCAATGCGGGAGGAGATGTCGCCAAACACCTCGCAGGCACCGATAATCTGGCCGTTGTCATCTCGAATGGGAGAGGTGCGGATGAAAACCGGAACCCGGTGACCCTCTTTGTGATGGATGTGGGCTTCGGTCTCGAAGCTCTCCCCATGTTTGATGGCTCTTTCCAGGGGGCAGGCGTCCTCACAGAGGCTGTTGCCGGAATCCTCGATGTGTTCCAAAAGATTGAGCTGGCAGGGGGTGCCGATAATCTGGCCCTCTTTAAAACCGGTGATTCTTTCCGCCCCCTGATTCCAGTAGGTGATCACCCGATTGACATCGGTGATGTAGACCCCCTCCCGCAATAGATCGAGCACCTCTTCGAGAACCGCCTTTGATGTGTCGGCCATAATCCCCTCCGGTCATGCCCCGCGCCCTGCTCAGCGCCATCCAAACCCCACACAAACGATCAGTCCAACCCACTGGTTACTCAGGAATGCCCTGAAGACAGCCTCTTTAGGATAACCACGAATCACACGCAGTTGCCACAACATCTGAATCATGGCCAAAAAAAGAGCCAAATAATAATAAAAAGGCAGCATCAAACTCTGCCCCACCCCCCCCAGCAACCCCAAGGTGATGAGATAAAGCCCGGCCACCGCAGGAATATCCTTGTCACCAAAGAGAATTGCGGTGGATTTGACTCCGATTTTCAGATCATCTTCCCGATCCATCATGGCATAGATGGTGTCATATCCCGCCGCCCAAAAGAGGGTCGCCCCAAAGAGCAACCAAGCCTCCCCAGCCACCTCCCCCGTAGCAGCAGCCCAGGCGATGATCACCCCCCAGCCGAATGCCGCTCCCAGATAAAATTGGGGTAACTGAATGAAACGCTTGGTAAAAGGGTAGGTCATGGCCAAGAATGCTCCCACGAAGGAAAGCTTCAGAGCCAGGGCGTTCAGCTGCCAGGCGAGAGCCAAGGCGAGACACATCAGCCCAAAAAGGAGCCATTTAGCCGCAGTCAGGGTTACCCGACGGGCTGCCAGGGGGCGTTCCCGGGTGCGTTCTACATGGGGATCGATATCCCGGTCGGCGATATCGTTGATCACACAGCCAGCGGAGCGCATCACAAAGGCGCCGACGATAAAAACCATCACCAACCACCAATCCGGACGCCCTTCCCCAGCCGCCACCAGCGCCCAAAGAGAAGGCCAGAGCACAAGCCAGGTGCCGATGGGGCGATCCACCCGCATGAGATATAAAAGCTCCCGGGGCAATGCCCAGGGAATGCGGTCAATCAGCGCCTTCATGATTTTCCCAATCCACGAACACCTCCAAAATCCGCGCCCAGGGACTGCCATTCACCACAAAGAGGGAGCGGCGGCACCAGAAGGGCACCTCCCCAGAGAGACCGATATTGTGGGCAAATTGGGGGGCACGGGCCAGAGTCAGCTCCAACCCCAGGCGACTGACGCGATCTTCCCGGTCGAGGAAAAGTGCCCCCAGGGGAGTTTCGCCCCGTTCAATGCCTGCCCATACCGAAGCGGCCAGATCCGCCACCGCCACCTGGGAATGGGCAAAGACCCATTTTTTTGCCCCCATGCCCAGCCAAGCGTTGCGCAACAGCACATCCCCCCGCTGGGGCAGCTGGTGGCGGGCTTCCCAGACGGGGGGCTCATTGACCCATTTGGGGGAAAGCTCCTGACTCTCCAACCACACCCGAACCGGCTCCTGCCAGGCATTTTCCAGGTGACGGGTCAGGGAGGAGGTGCACCCCAAGGCGGCTCGCAAGCGAGGGGAAAGACCATGCCCCTCCGCTTCAAGCAGGTGTTGGGGTTCCTGCCATCCCTCTTTAAGGTGTGGAGAAAAGTCGAATACGTCCGGCATCGCTAGCAAGTGGGCCAAAACCTGAAAAAAACGGGAAGGCCGTCAGAAGATGGTCGTTGAAAGTCAAAACAGGAAGACAGCAAGGGGCTAAAGGTATATCGTTGTTCCCTGCCAGACAAACCCTTTTCGAGCAACACCGACCCTTTTCGAGCAAACCGGCCCTTTTCGTGCCTGCTGGGATAGATCCTCCGTCCATATTTCTTAAACCATCGGCCAATCATGCCCCCGCGCCTCTTTATAGATAAACCCCTCACCGATAAACCCCTCACCGGCCAAGCTGAACTCACCCTGGAGGGTGATGCCGGCCACTACCTCACCCGGGTGTTGCGTCTGGGACGGGGGGCTTCTATCACCCTGTTTGACGGCAGCGGTGGGGAGTGGGCGTGTACCCTTATGGAAGGGGGATCCAAACCCCGGGTGCAGCTCAATACCTTTATACCCGAAGAGCGGGAATCTCCTCTGCACATCACCCTGATTCATGGTCTGCCCAAATCCAGCGCCATGGAGCTGGTGATTCAGAAGGGAACCGAGCTGGGCCTTACCACGCTGATTCCCCTTCACAGCCAATATGCCACCCCCCGGGTCAACCCCAAGCGTCATGAAAACCGCCAACGCCGCTGGCAGCGCATCGCCATCGAAGCGGCAGAGCAGTGTGGCCGAACCAAGCTCCCCCATCTCCTCCCCCCCCTCACCTTCAAAGAACTCCCGGACCAGCTACCCCCGAATGACCTGCGGCTGATTTTTTGGGAGAAAGAACGGGATGGACACTCTTTATCACCCCTGGCAGCCCCCTCCCCTCTCCCCACTTCCGTTACCCTCCTGATCGGGCCGGAAGGGGGATTTTCCGAAGAGGAGGTACGTTTGGCCCAAGAGGAGATGGGGTTTGAATGCCTGGGCCTGGGCCCCCGCATTTTGCGCACCGAAACCGCCGCCATTGCCGCCATCACCGCCATGCAGCTGTTGTATGGAGATATGGGCATGGGGCGTGCAAGGAAATGAAGGCCATGAACCGCCCCCTTCACGCTTCCCTATCGAGAACACCGCCCCCCTCCCGGGTTCAGCTTTTTGTCCAAGCCGGAATCTCTCGGGCCACTTTTCTGAATGCCCCCTCCTGCCACTGGGTTTTGATTCTCCTGCTGCCGATGCTGCTTCTCACCGGTTGCAGCGATCCCCCCTCCTCCCGCGCCACCACCCGGATGCTCATGGGTACCCTGGTGACCATCACCACCTGGGGCGCTTCGGACGAAATGGATCAAAAAGCCGTTACAGCCGCTTTTCAGGAGATGGCCCGCATTGAAGCCGCCATGAGCCGCCACCAGGGGACAAGCCAGGTCAGCCAGATCAACAAAGCCCCTCGGGGAAGCTGGCAGGAGATCACTTTGGAGCTTTTCAATTTGATCCAACAAGGGCTCCGGGTACAAAAAGAATCTGACCAGGCTTTTTATATGGGGCTGGGGGAGCTGGCCCAACTCTGGGGATTTTCCAAAGATCCCCCACCCACCAAACCACCGGAGCCACAGGCCCTGAATGATTGGGTTGCCCACGGCGCCCTTGATGAAACCATCACCCTGAAGGAAAGCCGGCAACTGCGCCTGGCCCATACGGTCGTCGCCCTGGATTTGGGAGCCATTGCCAAGGGTTATGCCATTGATCAAGCCATGACCGTGCTGGAGAAGGAAGGCATCGAAAACGCCATCGTCAACGCGGGAGGGGATCTGCGGGTGTTGGGGAGTAAGGGGGACACGCCCTGGAAAATCGGCATTCGCCATCCGCGCAACGCCCAAGGGGTGGCAGCGGTTTCCCGGTTGACCGGGGAGCTGGCCATGGTTACCTCCGGCGATTATGAGCGGTTTTTTATCCACGAAGGAATACGCTATCATCACCTGCTCGATCCCAAAACAGGCAAGCCCGCCCGCTCCGGTCTGATCTCGGTCTCCATTCAAGCGCCGACGGCGACTTTGGCGGATGCCTTGGCCACGGCTTTTTTTGTGCTGGGTGGGGAGTCTGGGTTAAAGCTATTGGAAAAATTCCCCCGAACCGAAGCCCTGTTCATCACCGATAGTGGCGAGCACCACCAAACCCCGGGATTTCAGGGAAGCTGGCAGGCAGACCCCTAAAATGGCGCTCTCCTTTCCCCTCCCCCTGATGCAACTCATTCTAAGAGCCACCACCCCGTCAGATCGTGGTGTGCTGCTCCTCTCTTTGGCCTCAATCCTCACCTTTGGCTGGATCATCCAACCGCCCCCTGGTGCCGAGGTGCGGGTGTTTCGAGATAACCGGGCTGTATTGACCCTGGATCCCGCCATCGCCCAGCGTGTGGAAGTCCCTGGACGCCTGGGGCCGGTCACCATTGTGACTGAAGAGGGGCAGGCCCGGCTGGAGGAATATGCCAGCCCCCGGATGATCGGCACCCGGACTGGCTGGATTTCCGCTTCAGGCACCATCGCCGCCTGCCTCCCCTGCGGCGTGATGATCCAGATGGCTGGGGAGCGCTCAGCTGACGACTTTGACGCACTGGCCCAATGAATACCCCTCTCTCATCCCCTGGAAATGAAACGCTGGCCTCCTCCCCTGGTGATCATTGGCAGGGAATGCCCCCGCTCAGACGGGAACTTTTGATAGCCCATCTGGCAGCGGCGGCGATTGCTGCGCATCTGTTGGAAGCGGCTCTGCCGGGGGCTGGGCCATGGTTTAAAGCCGGGTTGGCCAACACCTTTACTTTGGTGGCGCTCTTTCGTTTGGGCTGGGGGGCGGCGGTGGGGGTTTCCCTGATTCGGGTGGTGGCGGGGTCGTTGGCTTTGGGGACTTTTCTCTCTCCCACCTTTTTGTTGAGCCTTTCCGGCGCGGTGGGGGCGCTGCTCGCCATGGGTCTGATGCGGGGGGTGCCTTTGTTACAGCTGGGGCCGGTGGGGATTTCGGTAATGGCGTCGCTCGCCCACATGAGCTGTCAGGTGATCGCGGCGCATTTTTTATTCATCGGGCATAGCGGTATTTTTCTGGCCCTGCCCTGGTTTCTGGCTGGATCCTGGATTACCGGCATTTTGAACGGCATACTGGCCTTTCTGATTCTGGAACGACTGGAGCGGTTTCGGCACCTCCTGGAAGGCACTCCGGCATGAATTTTTTCAACCGGCGTTTTGGTGTAGCCTTTTTGCTGGCCCTTTTTTTCCATGGGCTGCTGCTCTATGGCCTTAAGCTCATCCTCCCCACCAACGAAAAGCCCCCCGAACGATTTTTACGGGTGGAATATTTGGGCTACAAGCCGAAAGAGCGCCCGCCACCACCGGATCGGGTGGAGGCGATGGCGGAGGAGGATCAACGGGCAAGCGCGCCGGAAATCACCGAGCAGGAGGCTGAGGAGACCGCGCCGGAGCCTCTCTTTTTGGAGCCCGAAACCGAACTGGCCCCCACTCCCCCGACACCACCCGAATCAGGGGAACCCCCCCCGCCCCCCCCCCGCCCCAACGAAAGAGGGCCACCCAAAGAAAGGTGGTGGCCAACCCGGCTTTAAACCCAGGCCCAGC
>JADFZT010000132.1 GCA_015232395.1 Magnetococcales bacterium
AGAAAAAAATCTGCGAAAATAGAAATTCGCGGCAATGGGTGCCCTTTTCCCATAGACAAGGTCGGCTAAAGGGTGACAGAAAAAGTACAGCGGCATATGTCCAATTTTTGATTTGAATTGCTATATGAGAAACCCATCCCTTCCAGGGAGGGGGGTGGGGTGATGACAAATGCCTCTGATGCGCGTTGGGGGGGAAAGGCCGTGACTCCCTTTCTGATGGCAGAGGGGCAGACCCTATCCTGGATGGGTGTTTTTCTGAACTTTCCGAGAATGGATCCCAGGCACTGATGGCTTATGCCCATCACCAACCATAGGGAATATGCTGAAAAAATCTACTACTTCAGTCAAATGAACATGCATGAAAAAACGAGGGACTCTTCAAGGCCAGTGCGAAGCTCTCACCAGCCCTCTCATACGAATTCTTGTTCAAACGATCAGCTTAAGGCCATTGTTTGATCTTCATTCAAAACCGAAAATCTGCCACAGAGAACACAGAGGCCACAGAGGAAAAGCATGAAAAACAGCTGAATATTCCGAACACTACCGGGCACGCGTTTTGGCTTGATTTTGGTTTTCTCTATGTTCTCCGTGTCCTCTGTGTGGCTAAACGTTTTTTTGTTCGACTCACCTGTTGAACCGGAATTGGTATCACTCCGGAGATCGAAGCTCCCAACACCCGGTCAAACCGGCCTGCTGGCAGCAACGATCGGCAAAACCCATTCCCACCACACCCAGGCTCTGAATTTGATCTACCAGAAATCCTGCATGACCAAAAAAATCAACACCATGTTGATCAACACCGAGCCGATCAAAAAGCTGACTTCCCAGGGAAGGGCCAAATGCGCTTGATTATGGCAATGGATGCATTCATGGCCTTCCAAATTATGCCAAACCTTGATTTCAATGCCACATTTTGTGCAAATTGTATCCATCTCCACCCCAACCGCCTAAAAATACACGAGATTAATCGTGGTTTAAAAAAATTTGACCCGCTGACCAAACGTTTTATCAGGCCTACAATAAATTCCTGCGACTTTTTTGTTAATAAGTTGCAAATTTTGGTTAATCAGATGTAACATTTCAGGAAACTTAGCGGTCACTCTCTTTGGTAATCTATGAAACCTAAACAACACATTCTGGTTGTCGAGGACGAAGCCGTCACCCGCAGCATGCTGGTTGGCTACTTTCAGAAGGCGGGCTTTCAGGTCAGCGAAGCCGAAAATGGCCATGGCCTGTGGAAAATCCTGCATCGAGGGGATGTGGATCTGGTCCTTCTGGATATCAACCTGCCAGGAGAAGACGGCCTCTCCCTGACCCGACGGCTCCGAACCAAATCAGACATCGCCATCATCCTGGTCACGGCCCGGGCTGAAGATGTAGACCGAATCGTCGGTCTGGAGTTGGGTGCGGACGATTATGTCACCAAGCCCTTCAACGAAAGGGAACTCCTGGTCCGGGTCAAAAACCTCCTACGCCGAACCCTGGCCGCCCGCTCCAAGGATCAAAAACTCAAAAAGCGCTATCAGTTCAAAGGGTGGCACCTGGATGTGGATCAGCGCCGCCTCACCTCACCGGAAGGGGAACTGGTCAGACTCACCAATGGTGAATTTTTACTCCTGACAGCCATGGTTTCCCGCCCGGGCCGGGTGATGACCCGGGATCAACTCCTCAATGCCGTCAGCAGCCGGGAATGGATGCCGACGGATCGCACCATTGATGTCATGATCAACCGACTGCGTCGCAAGCTGGACACCAATCCAGGGGATGCCAAAATGTTGGTAACGGTCCACGGCGTGGGCTATCAATTCGCTGGACAGCCGGAAGCAGCTGAATAACCAGCATACTTTCCGCCTACTCCTCTGCTCCTGATTCAGATCTCAAGTACCGACAAAGAGCACAACGCCCCCCTGCGTCAGTCAAAGCCCGATATTTTTATCAGCTACAGCCCAACATCCCTCCCCGCCAAAGGGCTCACGGATCGTTTCCAGGTCAACCCCCTATCCGGAAATATTAGAGCGCTGCCACCGCTCCAACCAGCCCTTCATGGCTTCCAGAGAGTGTTGCCCCAGGGCGGGAATCCGGGCCACCCGCTCATCAAGCTTGTCGGAAGCTCCCTCGGCAGCCAAAATTTCCACTTCTGAAGCAAGGCGCATCAAGGCAACCATACCGAGATTTCTGGCAGCCCCCAGCAACAGATGCGCCCCCTTGGCCAAGGCGGCATAATCCCCGGATTGTTGCGCCACCGCCAACTCCCGGGCAGCACGTTTTTCGGTTTGGGTGAAAAGATCCGGAAACTGACACACCCGCTCCCAGGGAAGGGCCTGGCAGATCTGTTCCAGCACCTGCTCATCCAACAGCGGGATGGATTCCTCACGGGTGTGATTGCTCTCCCTATCCGCTTCCCTCCCCGGCATCCGCTCTACTCCCAGTAAACCGACCAAAAGCTCCTGAATATCATCCAACCGCAAAGGCTTATGCATCACGGCATCAAACCCTGCAGCCAGGCACTCTTCGCTGTTTTCCGAGCTGGGGTCAGCGGTCAGGGCGACCAAGGGTATCAGGGCCAGCTGTCGATCCTCTAAACCACGGAGTTCCCGGGCCAGAGTGAGCCCGTCCATTCCCGGCATTCGAATATCGGTAAACACCACGTCGAAAGGCTCCCGGCCAAGCAACGCCAAAGCGCTCCGTCCTTCCTCAGAGACGTGCACACGATACCCCCTGGAGCGCAATCTTTGGGAGGCCACATCACGACCGGTTGGGTCATCGTCGACTAACAAAATCCGTATTTGTACGGGTGCGATAGCAGTCAATGCAAGCTCCGTGTCCTAAAAAGGGATGGACGGATCGGCGGTTGGGTTGGGAAACGCAAGGAGGAATGATTCATCCATCGAGTCATGAAACACACCAACCCGAGTTCGGATCACGATTATCCCCTCAAACAGGCCCAGAGAATGGGGATAACCCGACCATTCACTCTTTGATGCGAGCCTCACCTACTCGAATCAGGGCCTGCCGGGTAATGATGGGTCCGATCACTTCAAAAAGCACCGTGGAGGCGATCACGACCGGCAATAATATTTTCCCCAGCTCCGGAAGCCTCTGGGAAGCGATCATAGCCATTCCCAAGGCTACTCCCGCCTGGGGCAGGAGGGCCAACCCCATCCAGCGGCGCATGTCAGGAGGGGCATCACAACAGCTGGCCCCCAACGCACCGCCCATGATCCGCCCAACAATCCGCAACAATATATAAGCCAGCCCCACTCCCCCCAAAGCAGGCAGCAGTTCCGGCTGGAGGGAGGAGCCGGCAAACACAAAAAAGAGAATCAGGAAAGGCCAGATCACCCGCTCGACGATGCGAAACGGACGCTCCCGCCACACCCCGAGATTGACCAATACCGCCCCTTGGACCATGGCCGCCAGCAAAAAGGAGGTCTCCAGCCAGATGGCCATGCCACCCGCCAGAAATATCATGGAGAGCGCCCCCACCAGGGTGTTTTCACCCGTCTGCCCCCGGTCCAACCAGCGGCTCATGGCCAAGCCCCAAAAAAGCCCGATCAAGCACCCACCGCCCACTTCCCAAAGCCCGTGAAGCAACGGCTCCCAGGCGCTCCCACCACCGCTGATGGTCTGTGCGGCTGCCAACAGCAGGGAAAAAGCCACCAAACCCATGGCATCATCGATGGCAACGATACCGAGCAAAGTCTGGGTAAATGGACCCCGAGCACCGGTTTCACGGATCACATCGGTGGTCGCAGCTGGATCGGTCGCAGTGGCGATACCGGCAAAAAGCAGCGCCAGCTCCAGGGAGATCCCCACCATCAACATGCCCCCTACGACGATTCCTACCGTTGCCACTACCAACATGGCAGCCAGGGTCACCACCAGACGCCCCTGGTGGCGTAAAGAAGAAAGGGTAAAATGCTCCCCCAACAAAAACCCGACCAGGAGCAGGGCCATATCGGCCAAAATGTTCAACCAGGGCAGATGCACCTCGGAAATCAGATGCACCCCACCCGGCCCAAGAATCATCCCCACCACCAGAAGCAGCGTCACCCGGGGCAAATTGATTTTGCGACCGACAATATCGGCCATAAACCCCAGGAGGAACAAAACGCCGAGAGTTAGGAATGTATCTACCTGAGAACTCATGACTTATCTGACCCATATGGTTCAAAGGGGTTCAGTTTGGAGGCCGTAAAGAGAGGTATCGCCATCATTTTATTATCGTCTTACCCCCTCTTTTATCGCCATGATTCCCAAACGGAGCGGTTACGGTTTGTTTCAGCGAAGGAATCCTGCCAATATGGACGACTCGGGAAGCAGGCCCATCTGCTGAAAGTATGGCATTGCTGTCACCACATCAAAATACCAGAAATGCGGGCCAGATTACGCACGAACCCCGGGAACTCACAACAGTTGATTTCCAAAATGCCGAAAAAGTAATTAAAATAGACTGTTTCCTCCACCTTCCGGTTACAAAGCGTTCATGAACAAACCCCTTCAGGTTCTCATCGTTGATGACAATCCCGTGGAACGGACGCTTCTGGCGGGATTGCTGAAAAAAATGACCCGGTGGAAAATCCATCCGGTCACCTGCGCCACCGGAACTGGGGCCCTGCGACGCATCCGCGCCCAGATGCCGGACATCGCCTTTGTAGATTACCGCCTGGAAGGGGAAACCGGTACCGACCTGATTCGCCAGCTGAAAGAGGCAGGCTGTCGTGGCGGCTTTATTCTTTTTACCGGCATGGAGGGGGATGAAGCAATCGTTGCCGCACTTCGGGCCGGAGCCCATGACTATCTGCGCAAGACCGATCTTTCGATAGAGACCCTCAGCCGCTCCATCCACCACACCCTGGAAAAAGTCCGTACCGATCAGGCCCTGGAGCAGGCCAACGCTGCCCTTCAAGAAGCCAAAAAACAGCTGGAAAAAAGAGTCCTCGAACGCACAGCCCAACTCTCCGAGGCCCGGGAGCAACTCGACTTCATCACTACCTCCGCCAACGACGCCATCATCATGTTGGATCCCCGGGGCCATGTGATCTTCTGGAATCCAGCCGCCCAGCGTATTTTCGGCTACACCAACGACCAAATTCTGAGCGCCCCATTCGCCGAACATCTGGTCCCCCCCGAAGATCGCAAGGCCTTCACCAAAGGGATGCACCACTTTCGAGATTCCGGGGAAGGCCCTCTGGTGGGGCAGGTCAATGAGCTGAACGCCCTGCGCCAAAATGGAGAAATTTTTCCGGCTGAGGTCTCTCTCTCGGCTATCCACATCCAGGGTGCCTGGTATGCGGCGGGGATCGTCCGGGATATCACCCGACGCAAACAGGTGGATGCCAAAATGCGTCAGGCCAAAGAACAAGCCGAGCAAGCCACCCGTCTGAAGGATCGCTTCGTCTCCCTGGTGGCCCACGATCTGAGGGGGCCTTTTACCACCATCCTGGGTTTTTTGGAACTCCTGGATAAAGACCGCAAACATCCTTTAAGCAAAAAGCAACGGGGGTATGTCAAATGGGTCCGGGAGTCCAGCGCCAAAATGCTGGAGATGGTGGATGAAATCCTCAACATCAGCCGCCTGCAAACCGGTAAGATCCAACCCCAGACCCGCTTCGTCAATGCCCGATTTCTGGCGGACAAGGTTTTGGATCATTTTCGGCCTCTGGCAGATAAAAAACAGATCGACCTGGACAACGAACTCCCTGAATCATTTCGTCTCCACGTGGATCCCGGCCTCTTTAGAGAGGTGGTCCACAATCTGATTTCCAATGCCGTCAAATTTTGCCGCAAGGGGGATCGCATCACCCTCTTTCGCCCCGAGGGAGAGCCCGCCACCCTGGCTGTGCGGGATACCGGGGTGGGTATCCGCAAAAAACGCCTGGCGCAAATTTTTCAGCTGGAGGAAAAAACCTCGACCACGGGGACCGAGGGAGAATCGGGAACGGGATTCGGCCTACCCTTCAGCCTGGAGTTGGTCAAAGCCCACGGTGGAAATTTAAACGTGGAGTCCAAGGAGGGCAAGGGCAGCACCTTTTATGCCCGAATGCCCGAAATCATTCCCCAGGCCCTCGTGGTGGACGACGACCCCGATTTCCGTTTGCTCCTACTCAAACATTTGCGCCGGGATGGGGTATCGGTGCTGGAGGCGGATTGTGGGAAGGCTGCGTTAAAGCTTCTGGAAGAGCAGACGATCCATCTGGTGATCTGCGATATCGGCCTGCCCCGGATGAGCGGCTTCCAGGTACTGGAAACCATCCGCTCCAGCCCCAAATGCCGGGAACTCCCGGTGCTGCTCGTCACCGCCGACGAATCCACCGCCACCCGGGAAAAAGCCTTTCAACTGGGTGCCAACGACTTTATCACCAAGCCCATCGTCTGGAACGATTTCACCCCCCGCGTCTCCCGCTTTGTGGGATGAGGCTGGAATCGACCTGCAACGGAAGATCCGTCTCCTATCAGGGCTTCCCACTTCTCCTCTTTTTATTAACACCATCCAGTGATAGCTTGACCCCTTCAAGCCATCCAGCGTATTCCCAATACCTATAGCCAATGCAAAATGACCTGATTATTAAACGTCATCCTTGGCTTCAATCCTCTCTGACAAAGCGTGTATCCGGTTATGATCGTTGGCATTACTATAAAAAATTTCAAGGCGATCCGATCC
>JADFZT010000133.1 GCA_015232395.1 Magnetococcales bacterium
TCCCCGCCTTCTCGTGGGGATACTGCTTTTCCGACCAGTCGCTGCTGTCCCAGCCGTTATCCAGATCAAAATCAACCCCGCTGTTGCCGCCGTACCAAGCAATGGGATCCAGGGCCGGGGCATTCCTCTCGCCCAGGATCTCGATCGCACCGCTATAAAGAGCGGTCGTGCTACCGGCCCGGCAGGCGTATTCCCATTGCGACTCCGACGGCAAAGTCAGTTCAAGACCGGAAACACGTTCGTTGATCCGGTTTATAAATTCTTGGACATCATCCCAACTCACCTGCTCTACCGGGCGGTCGGGGGTTTGGAATTTACTCGGGTTCTCACCCATCACCGCCTGCCAAAGCGCCTGGGTGCAGGGGGTGTCAAACAGCCAGTAGCCCTGACCAATCACCACCTCATGACGCGGGCCTTCCCTATCAAAGCGACCCGGCTCATCCTCGGGTGAACCCATCGTAAAACGACCGGGGGGAATCCAGCGCAATTTTTGCCGGGCCTCACCAACCACGAACTCCCCCCATAGGCCATGACGGTCCCGGCCCATGGCGTCGGCCCAAGAGGGACGGATGATACGGCGAAAGCTCAGGCGCTCCCAGTCGCTCATGACGATGAACGAATGGGTATGGGGAATCTCACAAAAATTTTGCTGCGGCTCCTCACGAAGCCTCAACAGGGCCGTTCCGCTCGGCGGAAGCTGCGTCCCTTGGCGCTCCGCTTGCCAAGGGAGCGCCGCCTCCACCGGCTCCACAGCCTGCCCGCCTGCCTGGCTCACGGGAACTCGGGCACAACGGAAACCCAGGTGGCCATCGCGGTAGTCGGAGGAGTACCAGTAACGGTACGCCGCGCGCACGAGGCGTGCGAAGGCGAGCCAGGACCCGCCGCGAATGACACGGTTGCCGCCAGCCTGACCTTCTTCCAGCCAGGGGCTGCCGTCGGTGGGTGCGCCTTCATAATTTTCATGCCGATGGTCGGCGCACCACTCATACACATTACCCAGCATATCGTACAAACCCCATGAATTGGGAGCCTTGAGCCCCACCGGACGGCTCCCAGCCTTCTCGTGGGGATACTGCTTTTCCGGCCAGTCGCTGCTGTCCCAGCCGTTATCCAGATCAAAATCAACCCCGCTGTTGCCGCCGTACCAGGCAATGGGATCCAGGGCCGGGGCATTCCTCTCGCCCAGAATATTTATCTCACCGGTATAAAGGGCGGTGTCCGTCCCGGCCCGGCAGGCATATTCCCATTGCGACTCCGACGGCAAAGTCAGATCAAGACCGGAAACACGATCGTTGATCCGGTTTAGAAACTCTTGGATATCATCCCAACTCACCCGCTCTACCGGGCGGTCGGGGGTTTGGAATTTACTCGGGTTCTCCCCCATCACCGCCTGCCAAAGCGCCTGGGTGCAGGGGGTGTCAAACAGCCAGTAGCCCTGACCAATCACCACCTCATGACGCGGGCCTTCATCATCATAACGACCCGGCTCATCCTCGGGTGAGCCCATCATGAATCGACCGGGCGGGATCCAGCGCAATTTTTGAACAACTCCTTCCAGGGAAAACGTCACCCACGCCCCATCATCATCCCGCCCCCACGCCTCAGCCCACGGCGGTGGCGCGCCGGATTTCCAGAAGGGGGGAGGATCCACCACCGCAGCAGACTTATCCTCCGTTAGCTGAATCAGTCTGTTGCGAGTCGTGATGGTGGCCAGCAGGCTGCCCTCCTGAGATCCGCCCACCTCGATACGGCATTCCCTTTGCCGCAATGGAAAGGTTCTGGGTGCCAGGGTGGAGGCTACTTGGGCGGGATCAAAACCGGGCGGCGGCGGTCGCTGCGGGTCGGTGTGGTAGGCTTGATACCAAGCGGCCAGGAAGATGCGGGAGAGTCCCGGATCATACCAAAAAGCCGTCGGGATGCGTTCCATCCCACGGCTCCCCCAAGCCAGAATGGTGCGCTTCAGTGGACTGTCATCGTCCGACCACGCCAGCCGCCCGGCCTTCTCCAGGGTACTCCGGGCAGCCTGGAGAAGGCCGGGCGGGACCAACCGTTGAGAGCGGGGAGTCAGGCTCAACACCTCTTCGTAGTAGATCTCTGCCGGGAGGCACGCCCGCCAGTTCAGCAACTGCTCCAGGACAGCCCGGCGGACCTCTTCCGGCTCCTCCTCGAAGGCCTGTCGAAGACGACCGGCATCGTCCGGGTGTAGGGACGCAGCCTCGGCATGATTGCTCGACAGGGATGGGTGTTGCCATACGTCGGATTCCGCACCGGCATCCGCCCCGCCAGCCCCCGGGCAGAGACGAACATCGCGCAGGAGCCCCGGTTCGATGCGTACCGCCGGGGATACCAGGCGCAACAGGCGTTCCGCGTGAGTGGCGGGGGATACCGCCGGGGCGTGAGAAGAGACCGACCGTTCCCATTCCAGCAGGGTCCAATGACGCAGCCGCCCAACCGGCCAGCGGTGGCGGGCGGCAGGCATCAAGGCCACGGCGCGGCACCCCGCCGCCCGCAGCCGAGCGCCCAGCTTCTCCCACCGCCCAACCAGCTCCTCAGGTGAGGTGGCCAGGCAACCCAAATCCCCCAGCACCATCACCAGGCTGCCGGGGGGCGGCAACACATAGGTTTCGGAGCCACGGCGGGTCAGCATGAACGGCCCAGCTCCCCCTTCGAACATGCGGGCGTATGCGACGCCCTCGTGGGGAAACAGCCGACGAAGGTGGAAGGCCATCAGATCCTGGTCCTCCCAGAAGGGGGTGAGACGCCGGCTGCGGTCATCGATGATCTGGACTTCCGACCCCCAGCGCAGGCGCTTCTTACGGGGCAGGCGACGCACGAACCTCCCCTCGCCAAGGAGTTTCACCAAGCGGTTCAGGTCAGGAATGCCGCTCTCTGCCGGCTGTGCGGCGGCACGCCTCAACCGGGGCAACGCCTCGCTCCAAGTGGTGAGTGGCCGCATGGCGGGCGCAGCCCCGGAGAGCAGGTTCCCGATCAGGGTTTCCGGAGGCGGAGGCGGCGGTGCCGTATCGTCCCCGTGGCCCTTCCCGGTGGCCTCATAGGCCACGGGCTGCCAGAAAACCGCCTCCTCGACCACCGGGGCCTGCGGCTCGGGCGCAGACCGGAAAACGTCGTCACGTCCTGCCGATGGCTTGTCATCCCGATCGACCTTGCCGCCGTTTTTTTCCCTGCGACGCAGCTGTTCCTCAAAACCGATCACACGCGCCATGGCGGCTAGCGCCGATGGCCCGTGGGCCAAAGCCCGGACGAGATCGGCACGTCCCCGCAGCGTGGTCACGTCGGCGCCTCGGGATGCTTGCGTAAGGCGAAGCGCCCAATCCGCTTGAGCGTCCGGCGCTGTCCACGCGGATCGTCGGGGTGCAGGGCAAGAACGGCACGCACCAGGTCCAGGTACTCTGCCTGTCCCGGCAACGGAAACCAGTTGCGGTTTCTGGCCTCCAACCGATCAGCGGCCAACTGTAGGGCGGCGGCTTTCAAAACCCCCTTGTTGGCAGCGGGAAAATGCCGACTGCCACGGCGCGTCAGAAAAGCAACCAGTTTGTCGTCATCAACCGGCAACTCAAGAAACAGTACCAGGCAACGGCGAAGAAAAGCATCAGGCAGCGCCCGCTCCTCGTTGGTAGTGATCATCACCAGAGGCGGCACGCCGGTCATTCGGATCGGCTCGATCCGTCCGGGAGGAGTGAAACGACCAGCACCCAGGGCTTCCAACAGGCTGTTGGGAACGTCGGTTTCAGCCTTGTCGATCTCATCGATGAGAATGACTGCACCGTCGCTCTGGGCGTTCCATCCCTCCGGCTCCTCGAAGGTGCCCAGATTCCCATGACGCGCCCTGCCTTTGGCATCCTGCCAATCGAACGCCCACCACAGCGGACCGGGACGCAAGTAGCGGTCGATGGCCAGCCGCTCGCTGATCCGGTCGGGGTCAAGACCCAAGGCCGACGCAAGCTGGGCCTCGGCCAGGCGCTCGACGGCATCAAACTGCCACAGCAGATCCCCCGGCTCGGTGCGCGCATCAACAACATGGGAGACGTAAGCACGACCCAGCTCGACGGCAACCGCGTGGGCAAGCTGGCTCTTGCCGATGCCGGGCTCTCCCCGGACCAGCAGGGGACGACGCGCAGCCAAGGCGGCGTTGACCGCTTCGATGCTGTCCGTGTCGAACACGTGCACAACCCCCGACACACCCCCCTGAGGGGGAAGCGGGGTGTAGTGACCCTGTTTGAAAGTGAGATAAGAGGAGGGATTCATGCGCAATTCACCAGCATATCGACTGGAATGTTGAAACTCTTCTTGTCCTCCCTCAGTCTATCGTACTTTTCGGAGAGAGAGATGAAGAGGAGTGATGGGTAGTTTTTATTCATATTCTCCAATCTCATCCTGAATTGTTCGTCGACTCTGCTGGCATCGAAAATGTGATACCAGACGATCGGCCTTAAGGTAATAGGCTCTTTCGGGTCCGATGGAGACATGAAATACTCGACCAACTGGAGCTTTCTGTTTCGACTTTCCATCGTGCCAGGTTCAAACTCCCTGTCGATCACTTCGTGGTCACGAGGATTGAGAGTTTCCTTGATCAACTGGTCCTCAAGCCTGTGGAAAAAATTATCGACCGGATCTTCACTCCACCCGCTTTCCGGAGGCAGAGGGATCCCGGTGCGACCCAGCGTGTAGCCCTTTTCACCCTCCGTCCTGCGGAAAGAGGCCGCCCGCTCCATGGCGTCGGCCATGATGAACTCAGCAGCGGTTTCCGTGCCGGCGTTCATGATGATGATATACATGTTGGGATCGGCCATCTGCCGACGCACGTCCCGAATATCGGAAATCGGCATCCGCACAGGCACAACCTTGCACAGAATATGGCTCCCTACCTTTGCGGCTTCCGGGTTCGATGACACAAATTCCCCATACAGATTCACGAGAAGGGCGATCAGGCTGCTTACGTTCAGGTTGAGTAGCCGATCCGCCAAACTTCCCGTATTGAGGCCTGCTGATTGTAATTCGCTGTCGAGGTAATCACTCGCCTCCTTGGAATTATTCAGTTGGGTCGCGACCTCGCGTTTGACGTTGTCCAACCGCTTTTTGCGCCGCATCTCGTCGTGCCAATAAAGGCTTTCAAGGAATTCGGGAATGCGGTGAAGGCGTTCCATGGCCATCATCCTCCGGAAACCGGAACGAAGAGGATCTTCCCCAGTGCTGCCGATGACACCGACCACCGCCCCCTCTCCATTGAAAACCGGAACACCCGACAGGTTGCCGAAATTTCCATTATTCGGAAAGGAAATGCTCGTTTCAAACATTTCACCGACCGGCCCACCGATTTCACCGGTCACCTCGAAAGAATGGGTCGGACTGGAGTTGAGCGGAAAAGCCAAACTTTTCCAATGCATCCCCTCCTCCAGATCGTCGAAAGATACTTTGGCGTGCCTCCCAGCCATCTCCAGGGGGAACCGACAGTCTAGGAGAGCGGCATCCACATCGCCATTCCCTCTCCAGGCAATATCCGTGATCGGCTGCCATTCCTCCCGGTGGGGCCACCGAATCTTGATCCGGCTCGGTTTGGTGGCAGCTGGTAACAGTGCGTTCAGAGAAGTGAGAATACGATCCGGCGCGACCGGCAATCCCACTGCAAACCGACCGTTCATGCCGCTGTTGGAGTCCGGAATGAAGATCTGCACCAGCAGATCCCGGGGCAAGACTTTCTCCCCCGTGGTGTGAGGCGCAGAAGTCATGGAAGGGGGCTGGTCCATCCTCTCCGATGTTCCCGGCTTTTTTCTCCCCGATCCACTGGGGGCCGGACCTTGGGTGCTCCGACTCTTCGTGGAAACATCAGTGATACCGGCCGATGGCTCGACTCCCCCACTGTTGTTCTGGGGTCTTACCTTGACCGTTGGATTGGAACCGACCTCTTTGACTCCCCATCCCTGAATGGCAATATGCTCATGTTCCTTGGCTTTCAGCAGGTCCTGAACGAGAATTTGTTTATAGTTGTCATCCTGAACCCCCTCGACCACCAGGTCTTCCTTGATTTCCAACCCCCTGACCAGTGTAGTGATACAGGATTCCTTGGCGTGGGTGATCATTCCCTGAAAATACTTCCAGTCCATCTTCTGCCACTTGATTCGCCCAAGCATGAGTCCCCCGAAAAAAGTCCGTTCAAGCTTGATAGCATTCCCAGGCCAGTTGACTGCTTGATGTGAAAATCTCA
>JADFZT010000134.1 GCA_015232395.1 Magnetococcales bacterium
TGATTGCCCTCAAGGAAAGACCAGATCTTCAAGAAAGGTCGGTGTTTTGTTGAAAGTGATATAAGATTTTGGAAAGGTTCGCGCCAGCCCCCCTGGATTCCCGCATTCGCGGGAATGACAGCAAAAACGGGCATATGCCCAGTTCTTGATTTGAATTGCTATACAATCTGGGAAATCTCCACAAGGAGCAGCACCGGTGGGAGAAAGCCGCCGCCTGCTCACACCTTCAACCTGCCATCCAAGAGCTGGAGTTCTTTATTGAGGCTTTTGGTTATGAGAATAAGGGCTGATTCAGGGGCTCTTTCAGCCCTTTCACCGACCCAAGTAGGGGGGTAGATGATGATTTTTTCCTGTCGATTTCATTCCGTTTCCTGTGAAAGGTGCAGTTACCAGGATCGTCGCCTCTATTCGTCAGCGATCCTGTATTACCTCTTTCTGGTAAGTGTGGGGATGGTGTTGTTCTACGACCAAGCCCTTCAAAGGCTGGGAGAAGGGTGGTGGGTGGGGCCTGCTTTATTCGCTGGTTTGTCTCTCTGGCTGGCCGGAATCTCTTTCATCGTCGATCAGGCCCTCAAAATCAAGCATCCCCCCCTCCCGAAAATCTGCCCCAACTGTGAGATTAAACTGAAATATGGGGGTGGTTTTTTAGGAGGGGGCTTAATTCCCCTGTTCGAGGATATCCTGGTGGGGATTGGGTTTGGGGCCTCATTGGCTTGGGTTTTGATGATCGTGTAGCGCGTTCCAAGCGAATGGTTTCAGTCAGTCAAATCATCTGGAGTGGATATCCCCTTCATCCCCCCCTGCGATGAATCATCCTCGGATTGCTAACGTGCTTATGAAGCAATTTTTGCCGTTTTCAACACCATTCAGGACCAGAACGGCCAAGTCGTTTCAATAATCGCCGAAAGTGTTGCTGGTTGTTATTCAACCATGATATCAGCCATCATCTAAAGATACGGGCCATATATCTGTAACCATCCACCAACCCACCACCTTTTTTCAGCCTCTCTTGGAGAGACCAATGACCACGGCTTATCGGGTTCTGTTTTTGGGAGCCAATGGACCGGAAACCAATGCGATCTGGCAGCGACTTAAAAAACGGGTCCAGGGCTTGGGGCATGTGCCCATTCTCTGGCTGAAAAAGTTTTCTGTCAGTGAATTTCAGCAAGCCATCGCGGTGGGTGGTGATCCCCCCCTGCCCCTGGCGGTGATCTATTGGGGGAATGATGCCCACGAAGAGGCCGCCGTTGCCGAAGAGGCTGCCAAACGGGGATTGCCTCTTTTCCCGGTGGTGAGCAGTGATGCCAAGGGTACGATTGCCAAGGAACTTCCACAGAGCTGCCGTGGTTTTCAATGCACCTTTCAGAATCAAGCCGATTGGGAAAATCAGCTGGTCAACGGCGTGCTGGAAGCGTTGTCGCTGGTTCGGGAGCGGCGGCGGATTTTTATCAGCTATCGGCGGGATGAAACCGAAGCCCTGGCCCGGCAGCTGTTCGATAGCTTGAACGGCATTGGCTACAGCCCTTTTCTCGACAACTGCGAAATCATCCCCGGCAAAAACTTTCAAACAGCCCTCATGCATCAACTGGTGGATTCCGACCTGCTGATTCTGCTGGACTCCCCCGGCATCGATCAAAGTGAGTGGGTACAAAAAGAGCTGGATCAGGCCGATCAACACGGCATCGGCATCCTGCGCCTGAAAATGCCCGAAGGAACCAGCCAATTAACCATCGGATACCACTATCACCCCCATCTGACGCTGGAAAATGCGGATTTCGTTTCGACCACCACCAAAATAACGCGGGATCGATTGCTCCAGACCGCCAAACTCGAAACAATCCTCAACAAGGTGGAAGAAATACGCGCAGAAAAGATCGGGGATCGATTTTATGCCATGCTGGTCTATTGCCGTGACAGGGCCGGGCAGGTTGGTCTGAAAGTACAATTCCAACCCGGTGGCCTGGTTTTACAGCGAAATGGCCAATCAATCGCCTGGCTTCAGCTCCTGCCAGGGGTTCCAGTCAGCCAGGATCTCCAGGAAGCCTCCCGTTCCCAAGCCAAACAGAAGCTGCCATCTGGTTTGATATCGTTGTATTATAATGGCTCAGGGGTAGATCCTGCCTGGCTTGAGCATATGGCCTGGCTCAACGGCAATCTGCCCGTAAAAGCGCTCTATCAGGAAAACCTGTCCTCATGGTTGGGAGGGATTCCATGAAAAAATCGGTCTTTCTCTCCGCATCCGTGCCCGATCTCGCTCGCAAACCCCAATATGCCGACTGCAAACCCCTGGCTATCCGGGATGCGGTGCTGGCTCTCGCCATGGAAACCTCCATACGCAACATCCCCCTCATCTTTGGGGGCCACCCCTCCATCACCGTTTTTCTGGCGCGATGGGCCAAACACACCGGCCAGGTGGATCATGTCACCCTCTATCAATCCCGCTTTTTCGAAGATCAGTTCCCACCGGAAATCAAGGCCATCCCCGAGTTAAAACTGGTGGATAAAGTGGCTGGCAAGTTATTGCCCAATCTGACCCATTTTCGTCAGGTCATGCTCTCGGAAAACAACATCGGCCTGGGGGTGTTCATGGGAGGGATGGATGGTTTGCAAGAGGAGCGGGATATTCTACAGCGCTCTCACCCGAAAGCGGTACTAATGCCCATGATCCAGCTGGGCGGGCAGACCCGGGATATTTTCCCAAAAGAGAGCCTAGACCCTCTGGTCAAAGAGACCTTTGAGACCAACTTTTCTCCGGGAGGACGTTTCGCCGCCATCCTCGACCGGTTGGCGTTTGGGGAGCCTTCCTCTTCACAAGGGTAGTATGATCAACCTTACAATTGCATCGTGTTTTTGTTCTGAAAACGGGACTTCATGCAAAAGGCGCGACATCACCCCAAAAACCAAACATCCGCTACAGCTACAGCTCCACCACCGCCATCCCCCCCTCGCCCACCTCTTTGCGGGCGATCTCAATCAGGTGGGGATGGTGGGTAAAAAAGAGGGTCTGGGTAGGGGACTTTCTTTGAGATAGCAGCCTCAAGGTGGCACCAGCGCGCTGGTCATCAAAATGGATCAGGATATCATCCAAAACCAGGGGTAGGGGCTCCTGCTCCTCTTCACGAATTTCCAAAAGTGCCAAACGAAACGCCAGATGGAGCTGGTCCCGGGTACCGTCGCTCATCTCCTCCACCCCAATCCGCCCCCCTTCCCGGCGCTTGGCCAAAAAGATCGGATTGTCGCTGCTGTCCAGATCCATCTCCAAACCGCTGAAATGGTCGCAGGTAAGCTGCCGAAACATCTCCCCGGCCTTCTTCAACACCGGGCTCTGGTTGCGCTCCCGAAACCGCGTCACCGCCTTTTTGATCAACCCTGAAGCCAACTTCAGCTCCAGATAGCGCTCGGCTCCCCGTTTAATTCCCGCCAACGCCTCCTGCTTTTCCTGGGCTGCCTGGGCTGCCGCACCATTGCCACCGGTCATTCCATCCAGTTCGACTTGAATCTCTCCCAAACGCCGGGAGAGGACCGCCTGTTTTTCTCCAAGGACCCCGATCTCCTCCTCCAGCGCCTCAAGCTGTCCCGGCAACCGGTCCCGATCCACCGATGCCGCTTCTTCAGCCATCTCCTGGAGGGTCAATCCCTCTCCCTCCTTGAGAAGCCCCTTTTCCAGCGCCGCCAAGGAGGTGGCCAACTCTTTCTTGCGAGCGTACAGAGCCTCGACCCCCTCCAACTCCCCCGCTTCTGAGCATCCATACAAGCGGCAAAGCTCTGCCAACACCCCCTGGGCCTGGCGCAAATCCCCCTGGGCCTCCCGGGCTTGGCTTTGATGTTTGGCCAGATTTTTTTCCAGTCCGACCCGCCGCTGCCGAAGCCGGTCTCCCTCCTGAAGTCGCTGCCTTAAAATCCCCACCCCTTCCACTGCCGGGCTCTCCATCAAATCTGCTGCCACCGCCGCCACCAAGGGCCTCACCCGGGATTCAAAAGCCTCCACATCACACGCCATCCCGTTGATCCGCCCCTTGAGGTTATCCCAGTTGACAAACTCCCGTCCCACCTCTCCCAACACCTCCAGGTAGGTCACAATCCGGCTGGGAGGTGCGCTGACATCCTGTTCCAATGCCATCATGGCCTGCTGCCAGCGCCGGGTCCATCCGGCCATCTCTCGCCGCCCTCCTTCCAGGCGATCCTGAGAAAGGCTTTCCTTTTTAATCAAATTTTTCAGACGCTCTTGCAGATGTCGCCCCTCGGCCCGCCTCTTTTCCAACCCCTCGGCCACCCCCCGGGCAAATCGCACCAGTTCCCCCACCCCCCCCTGGGGAACCACCTCTCCCATAGCGACCAGCTGTTCTCCCAAGCGGGTTTTCCAATGTCCTGCCAGCGCCAGCCGATCCTGGAGCTGACGTTGCAATGCATTGCTCTCCAACCAAAGCCGCACCACCCCCTCCCGCCGCCGCAGCCAACCCAGCATCCGCTGGGGGGCATCCGGGATCAGATCGCTTCCCTGCCACGCCCCATGCCACCGCTCGGTGAGCCGCCCCTCTGTTATTTCCAACGCCTGACGCTTGGTCAAAAGTTCAGCCAGCCCCTTTTCCCCCCTGGCCACTTCGATCTGCAAGGCCCGAAAACGCGCCACCCGGGCCGCTTCCTGAAATCGTCCGTCCGCCAAACCATCGGCTTTGGCCATATTCCCTTCAAAAGCTTCCGACAAGGGAAGATCCCCACCATACTCCGCAGCCTCTTTGGAAATATCCTCCTGCCCCTCAACAAAACCACGTTTCAAAAGCGCCCACCCCTGATCCCGATGGTGGCGTGCCGCCTGCACCACCTCTTCCGTGGGCACCTCCCCGGCCGCTTCCAAACCCTCTATTTCCGCCAAACCCTCGTCAACGCCCCGTTGGGCCTCCCGAATGTCCCGCTCAACCTGCTTGACCGCTTCATCATGGGTGCGCATCTCCACCTCAAAGCGCTCCACCACCTCCACCGAAGGAATGGGGTTTTTGATCCAGCTTCCGATCTGATCGGAAACGTGTTCCAAAGAGGCCAGCTCCCCCTGGAGCTGATCGGTCAAACCCGCCAGCTTGCGCTGCTCTTCCCGGATTTCCCGCTCCAGCCCGCCAGACTCCAGCACCTCCCCCAGGGTGGCCTGCAAGGGAGCGGGGTCGGGTATTTTTTCGAAATCAACCAACTCTCGGGCGACCCCTTGCCGCTCCCGGATGAGTTCTGCCAGAGCGCTACCCGCCTCCTCCAAACGACTTTCCAGGCGACCATGGGCGTTGATCAGCTCACGCACCTCTGCTTGCAGGGGGCGGGGAGGAAGTTTTGCCCGGGCTCCATCGGGATCGGGTTCGAGACCGGCCTCAGTGAGCAACTGCCCGATCCGATCTGCCACTCCCTTCAGCTCCCCCTGTCGCCGGGGAAGGTCGGCGAGACTTTTGACGATCTGCCCCCCCTCCTGAAAAAGCGCTTCGATCTCCCCCTCCCGAGCCAACAACAAATCCGGCAGATGGATCTCCCCCAACTCCTTTTCCAGCAGCTCGATCTCCTGACTCGAACGCTCCAGGGAAAGCTCAGCCCGGCGCAACGCCTCTACACTCTGGCGTCGGCGCTGGGGGCCATCCGGAGGAAGTTCAGGAATCCCTGCCAACTCCCCAAGGGCTGTGGAAAGAGCCGCCTGCTCTGCCAAACGGGGCAGGTTGCGATGAATCCGCACCCAACGCCGCCGCTCTTTTTGCTGCTGCTCCAAGCTGGATTGAAGCGCCTCCAGGGCCGCCTCCCGGGATCGACGCTCCCCATCCAGCTCCTGCCACTGCCGCTGGGAAAGCGCCACCTCCCGCCCCCGATCCTTGGCTTCCTTAAAAGCCCCAAGCCCCCGATTGATCTCCTGAATTTTACCCCGAAATCGATAGAGCCCCGCGGCTTCCGCCTCCAATCCATCCAAAACACCCCGCACCCCCACCAACCCCCCCCCCCCCTCCAAAAGACCTACCCCCCCCCCCCCCCCCCCCCCCCCAAAAACCCTCCCCCCCCCCCCCCCCCCCCCCCCAACCCCAAC